>JABFVX010000327.1 GCA_013362555.1 Mycobacteriaceae bacterium | reverse complement strand
CCGGCGCCATGGTGCTGCGCGCCTAACGGGCCACGGTGGAGTCCGGGGTGCCTGCCGCCCTGGAGCATTCCGCCGTCCGCTGGGTCACCGCGGCCGAGCTCGACACGCTCGCCTTGGTCCCCAATGACCGGGCCTGGCTCCCCGACCTCTGCGCTCTCCTCCGGAACGACCCGTGACGTGCGTTGAACGCAACCAATGGGTCATTGTGGAGGTCCTACTGCGGGCCCGGCGGCGGACCCCAGGATTGCGGCGGCGGGGGCTGCCAGGGGCGGGAGCGGTAGCGCGACGGCTGTGGCGGCAGGGGCGCGGTATGGCGCCGCAGCGGCAAGGCCACCAGCGCGCCCACCACGAACCCCACGACGTGGGCGACGTAGGCGACAGTGCCCTGCTCCACGCCCCCGCCCGCGGAGTACACCGCCTGCAACGCGAACCACAGGCCGAGCACGACCCACGCCGGCAGCTTGACCGGGAAGATGATGCCGAGCGTGATCAGCGACCAGACTCTGGCCTTCGGCCACAGCACGATATACGCGCCGAGGACGCCTGCGATCGCGCCGGACGCGCCGATGAGCGTCTGGGTGGAATCCGGCTGTGCGAGCGCGAAACCGTATGTCGCCGCGAATCCGCACAGCAGATAGAACAGCAGGTACCGCACCCGGCCCATGCGGTCCTCCACGTTGTTGCCGAAGATCCACAGGAACAGCATGTTGCCGAGCAGGTGCATCCAGCTGCCGTGCAGGAACATCGCTGTCAGCGCGGACAGCGGGGGTGACTTGTCGTAGCCAGGGGGTCCGATGACGCAGCCCGCCTGCCCGGTGTCGCTGACGCCGGAGTCGCCGGTGGGCACGATTTTCGGCATGATCCCCCGGATCAGTTCCCGCGGCACCGCTCCCCACTGCTGTTGGAACGCCTGCAGATGGCACATGTCCGCCAGCGAGCCGTTTCCGGAGAAGGACCACGGCAGTGCTGGCGTCCGCAGGAACACGATGACGTTGACGGCGATCAGCGCATAGGTGACCCACGGGGTGCGCCGCACCGGGTTGAGGTCGTGCACCGGGATGACCACACCTGCGAGTATGACGCATCTCACCGAAGTAGGCCGGTTCTGAAAATTGTCCGGAACGGACCCGCGAGTCGTTTCCGGTCGCGATTTCGTCAGGCGGCGCGGGCCTTTTTCAGGGCTTTGCGGAGATCTTTGCCACACATGCCTGCGGACTCGGCCTTCTTCATCCGCATGACGACGACGGGGCAGCGCAGGCAGCGTTTGCTCTTGCGGCAGCACTTCTTCTTGGGTTTCAGCCTGGAAACCCGCTTGGCCTTGACCTTGCCCACGGAGGCTAGGTTAGCCGAACCTAAGCCGATCGTGATTCCAGGTTACCGCTGCCTGCCGGTACCCTGTACGTCGGCCGCAATGCCCTTGAATTCGCGCAGCGGCAGCCCATTAATCGAGGAGGATTCGCCGTGTCGCGCCCTGACTTCCGCAACGTCGCCATTGTCGCGCACGTCGACCATGGTAAGACCACCCTGGTCGACGCGATGCTCAAGCAGTCCGGCGCCTTCGCCGAGCGCGCCGAGCCGATGGACCGGGTGATGGACTCCGGCGACCTCGAGCGCGAAAAAGGCATCACCATCCTGGCCAAGAACACCGCGGTGCACCGGCACCACCAGGACGGTTCCGTGACGGTGATCAACGTGATCGACACCCCCGGCCACGCCGACTTCGGCGGCGAGGTGGAGCGCGGCCTGTCCATGGTCGACGGCGTGGTGCTGCTGGTCGACGCCTCTGAGGGGCCGCTGCCGCAGACCCGCTTCGTGCTGCGCAAGGCGCTGGCCAAGTGCCTGCCGGTGATCCTGGTGGTCAACAAGACGGACCGTCCCGACGCCCGCATCGCCGAGGTTGTCGAGGAGAGCCACGACCTGCTGCTCGACCTGGCCTCGGATCTCAGCGACGAGGCCGCGGAGGCCGCCGAGCTCGCGCTGGACCTGCCTGTGCTGTATGCGTCGGGCCGCGCGGGCAAAGCCTCCCGGACCGCCCCGGGCAACGGCGAGAACCCCGATGCGGAGAACCTGGACGCGCTGTTCGAGGTGTTGCTGGAGTGCGTGCCTGCCCCGAAGGGCGACCTCTCGGCGCCGCTGCAGGCGCACGTCACCAACCTCGACGCCTCGCCGTTCCTCGGCCGCATCGGTCTGGTGCGCATCCACAACGGCGCGCTGCGCAAGGGCCAGACGGTCGCGTGGATGCACGGCGACGGCGTCAAGAACGTCCGGATCACCGAGCTGCTCAAGACCGTCGGCGTGGAACGCAAGGCGGTCGGCGACGGCGAAGAGGCCGTCGCGGGCGACATCGTCGCCATCGCGGGCATCGACGACATCATGATCGGCGACACGCTCGCCGACGCCGAGCGGGTGAGCGCGGGGGACGACCTGGCGCTGCCGCGCATCACCGTCGACGAGCCCGCCATCTCGGTCACCATCGGCACCAACACTTCGCCGCTGGTGGGTCGGGTGCAGGGGCACAAGCTGACGGCGCGGATGGTCAAGGCGCGGCTGGACCAGGAACTGGTCGGCAATGTGTCGCTGCGGGTGCTCGACATCGGCCGCCCGGACGCCTGGGAGGTGCAGGGCCGCGGCGAGCTGGCGCTGGCCATCCTGGTCGAGCAGATGCGCCGCGAGGGCTTCGAGCTGACCGTCGGCAAGCCGCAGGTGGTCACCAGGCAGGTCGACGGCAAGGTGCACGAGCCGTTCGAGGAGCTCACCGTGGACTGCCCGGACGAGTACCTGGGCGCCATCACCCAGCTGCTGGCCGCGCGCAAGGGCAAGATGGTGCAGATGAGCAACCACGCCGCGGGCTGGGTGCGGATGGAGTTCATCGTCCCCTCGCGCGGGCTGATCGGCTTCCGCACCGACTTCCTCACCGAGACCCGCGGCACCGGCATCGCCAACGCGGTGTTCCACGGCTACGCGCCGTGGGCGGGCGAGATCCGCGCCCGGCACACCGGTTCGCTGGTTTCCGACCGCTCCGGCTCGGTGACGCCGTTCGCCATGATCCAGCTCGCCGACCGCGGGCAGTTCTTCGTGGAGCCGGGCGCGGACACGTACGAGGGCATGGTCGTCGGGATCAACCCGCGCGCCGAGGATCTCGACATCAACGTCACCCGCGAGAAGAAGCTGACCAACATGCGCAGCGCCACCGGCGACGTGCTGGAGACCCTCGCCAAGCCGTTGCAGCTGGACTTGGAGGGCGCAATGGAGTTCTGCGCTGTCGACGAGTGCGTCGAGGTCACCCCAGAGGTCGTCCGCGTCCGCAAGGTGGTGCTCGGCGCGAACGAGCGTGCCCGCGAACTGTCCCGCCGCAAGGCCCGCGACCGCGCCGCCACCGGAAGCTGAGCGCGAGGGTCGTCGCATCTGCCGTCCAGAATGACCCGTGGAGTGCTGTGGTAGGGCGCTGTTCGCGAGTCCCTGCGGTGTTACGCGGGCTGCCTCCTCGGGCCGCCGTCTCGCAGCGCGGTGTTGAATGGCGCTGCTCGCGAGGCCCTGCGGTGTTACGCGGGCTGCCTCCTCGGGCCGCCGTCTCGCAGCGCGTGTTGAACGGCGCTGTTCGCGAGGCCCTGCGGTGTTACGCGGGCTGCCTCCTCGGGCCGTCTCGCAGCGCTCAGCGCACGTCACGGGTCATTCTGGCGGTAGGCGTCGGGGGTGAGGTGTGCCGCGACCGGTAGGGTGGGTCGCCGTGTCTGTGTCCCGGTCGGTTCTGCTTCGTGGTGCGCTCGTCGCGGTGTTGATGGCTGTCGCTTCGTGTGCGGCGAACCCGCCCCCGCCGGTGCCGCGCACGGACAGCCCGAAGCCGTCTTTCACCCCGACGACCAAGGAATCGGTCGTCGTCGCCGTCGACGGCGTCGGTGCGGGGTTCAACCCGCACCTGCTCGCCGACCAGTCGCCGACGTTGGTGGCGGTGAGCCAGTTGGTGTTGCCCAGTCCGTTCCGGCCCGCGTCCGATCCGGCCCGTCCCGGGGTGACGAACTGGGTGCCGGACAGCTCGGTGCTGGTTTCCGCGGAAGTGACCACGCAGCAGCCGTTCACGGTGACCTACACGCTGCGTGACGACGCGCAGTGGTCCGACGGCGCGCCCATCGCCGCGGAAGACTTCCGCTACCTGTGGCAGCAGATGATCACCCAGCCCGGCGTGATCGACCCGGCCGGCTACCGGCTCATCGCCGACATCAGCAACTCCGGCGGCGGCAAGACTGTGGTGGTCACCATGAAGTCGCCGTATCCCGCTTGGCGCGAACTATTTTCGGACCTACTGCCGTCACATCTGATCAAGGATTCGATCGGCGGGTTCGCCCGGGCGCTCGCCGACAACATCCCGGTGTCGGGGTCGAGGTTCCACATCAAGGGCTCGGTGGACCGCGGCCGCGGGGAAATCTTGTTGGAGCGCAACGACCGGTTCTGGGCCACTCCGGCTCGCCCGGACCAGATCCGGCTGCGCCGCGGCGGAACGTCCTCGCAGCTGGCCGAATCCATGCGCTCGGGCGACACCCAGGTGGCGAATGTGCACGGCGGCGGGGCGACTCGGGACGAGCTTGCCGCGATTCCCGGGGTGCGGACCGGAATCGCACAGCAGCCAAGGGAACTCCAGCTCATCCTCAACGGCCGCACCGCCGAGCTCGCGGCGCCCGGAGTGCGTCAGGGAGTACTTGCGCTGCTGAATCAGCAGTTGCTCGCCGTCGTGGCCGCGGGCGACACCGTGCCGCGGTATCCCGCTCAGGCGCTGGTGCTTTCGCCGTCGGATCCGGCCTATCGGCCGACCGAGCCGCCCCGGCTCGGCCCGGACGCCGGGTACCGGCTGCTGTCCGACGCGGGCTTCCGGCGCGAGCAGGGGCCGCCGCTGCGGCTGATGCGCAACGGAACTCAGCTCCGGCTGCGCATCGGCGTCCCGGAGAACGACCTCAATGTGGTTGCGGTGGCCAGCACCGCCGCCGACCAGCTGCGCGGCGCGGGCGTCAACGCCTCCGTCGTCACGCTGCCCGCGGCGCAGCTGTACGGGCCCGCGCTGGTCGGCGGCTCGTCGGCCACTCCCCAGGTGGACGCGGTGGTGACGTGGATGCAGGCGGGGTCGGACCCGGCGACGGTGCTCGCATCCCGCTTCGGCTGCGCGCCCGCCTCGCCCGCCGCGAGCGATCCCGGCGCCGCGCACCCGACGTCGCCGTCCGCGCCGTCGACGGCCGCGCCGACGACC
>JABFVX010000013.1 GCA_013362555.1 Mycobacteriaceae bacterium | reverse complement strand
GGCGGCCAGGAAGTCCTGCCCGATCAGACCGAACACCGGCACCATCGCCGCCAGGTTGGCGGCCAGGTCGAACCCTCCGGTCGCCGCCAATTCGGTGGAGATCGCGCCCGCACTCGCCCCGTACGCCCGCAACGCCTCGGGCGACACCTCTATGTTGCCCATGGACAACCCCCCGTCTCTCGTGCCCCCACCGAGCCTGTGTGACCGGCCGGGATCCGTCTTTGGTCGCAATCAATATACCGATCCTAAGCCGCGATCCTAAGAGCGCGTCCGAGAACTCGGGCGGCGGGATTGCAAACCTCCAGAATGACCCGTGACGTGCGTCCAACGCACGTCACGGGTCATTCTGGAGGTTTTGCGAGACCGTCGAATCCAACAAATCGGGCGAACACTTGACACTGGGTAGAACTCGTGTTCGACTTTCGGTGTGCGATGGCAAAGCCAAAGCGTGGACGCCGAAGACACCGTATCGGGGCCGCGGCCCCTGCCCGGGTTCGAACGCACCGGGCTGGTGCGCAGCGTGCAGACGCCGGAGTTCGACGGCATCACCTTCCATGAGGTGCTGTGCAAAAGCGCGCTCAACAAAATGCCCGCAGAGTCGAATCTGCCGTTCAAATGGACGATCAACCCGATGCGGGGCTGTTCGCACGCGTGCCGGTATTGCTTCGCGCGCGGCAGTCACGAGTATCTGGATCTGGACGCGGGCAACGACTTCGACTCGCAGATCGTGGTGAAGACCAACGTCGCCGCGATCCTGCGCAAGGAGCTCGCGCGCCGGTCGTGGCGGCGCGAGCAGGTCGCGCTCGGCACCAACACCGATCCGTACCAGCGTGCGGAAGGTCGATATCGGTTGATGCCGGGCATCATTCGGACGCTCACCGACGCCGGGACGCCGTTCTCCATTCTCACCAAGGGCACGCTGTTGCGCCGCGACCTGCCGCTGTTGACACTCGCGGCCAGGCAAGTCGACGTGAGCGTCGCGGTGTCACTGGCGCTGCTGGATCCGGAGCTGCACCGCAGTCTCGAGCCGGGCACGCCGACGCCGCGGGCGCGCCTGGACCTGATTCGCGCCCTCGCCGACGCGGGTTTCGAGGTACGCGTCATGGTGGCCCCGGTGCTGCCGTACCTCACCGACTCCGAGCGCGACTTGAACGCCCTGTTCGGCGCGCTCGCCGACGCGGGCGCGCCCGCTGTCACCGCCTTCCCGCTGCACCTGCGCGGCGCCACCCGCGGATGGTTCCTGAACTGGCTCGGCGAGAACCATCCGGCTCTGCTGAGCCGCTACCGCCGCCTGTACGGCCGCGGCGCGAACGTCACCCCCGAGTACAGCGCCTGGCTCCGCTCCCGAGTCGCTTCTCTCACCGAGCGCCACGGCCTGGGACCCCGCCCCGCCCCGGAGCGCATACCGGAGAACCCGAGTCCCGACCCGGCTGCCGACGCCCCCCGATCCGACCAGCTCGCCCTCTTCGCGTAACTCCGGCTAGGGCTGACTCACCGTGTGGCCCAGGTCGCGGGCCAGCGCGGCGAAGACGTCGGCGTCGTGGACGGCGGCGGTGTGCTGGTCGTTGTTGAAGTACACGTACCAGTCCGGGATGTCGTCGTCGATGCGGTCCAGCCAGGCGTGCAGGGAATCGGTGCGGTAGCGCGGCCACTGCGGGCCGGCTCCCTCGTGCAGCCGCAGGTAACCCCAATCGCACGTGCGCCACAGCGGGCCCGCCGGGCGCTCGCGGCGGTCGGCCCACACCAGCGCGGCGTCGTAGTCGACGAGCACCTCGCACACTTCCTTGGTCCACCAGGACTCGTGCCGCGGCTCGACGGCGATCCGCAGATCCACCGGGCCGAGTCTGCGGAACTGAATGAGGCAGTCCTCCAACCGCTCCGGGTCCGCGCGGAAATCCGGCGGCAGCTGCAACAGGATCGGGCCGAGCCGGTCTCCCAGTGACGTCACCGCGGCCAGGAGCCGGGCCACGGCCTCGGCGGGTTCGCGCAGCCTGCGCAGGTGCGTCAGGTAGCGACTCGCTTTCACGGCCATCCGAAAGTCCGCGGGCGTGCGCTGCGCCCAGTCGGCGAAGACGGACGGCTTGGGCAGCCGGTAGAACGTGCTGTTGTTCTCGACCGTCGCGAAGTGCCGGGAGTAATGGCCCAACAGGTCCCCGCCCGGCAACGGACGTGGATAGAACGTCCCGCGCCAGTCCCGGTACTGCCAGCCGGAAGTCCCGACGATGATGGGCACGCTCTCAGCGTATGCCCGTGACGAGCGTTATGCCGATTCCGTGTCCAACCTGGCATCTCGCCCCGTTCGGTCATGCCGGGTGATTCGCCGCCGGGTTGTTCAGGTCGCCCGCGGAGAAGGTGTCGCATGCCCGCATCGAGCCGGAGCGGTAGCCGGACAACAGCCACGCCTGCCGTTGCGCCGAGGACCCGTGCGTCCAGCTTTCCGGGCTGACCCCGCCTCGGCTCGCGCTCTGAATGCGGTCGTCGCCCACCGCCGAGGCCGCCGACAGCGCGTCTTTCACGTCCTTGTCGGTGAGTTCGTGCAGCAGCGGCCTGCCGCCGCCCGGAGCCGGCGTGCTCGCGGCATAGTGCGCCCAGACCCCGGCCAGGCAGTCGGCCTGCAGCTCACTGCGCACAGCCGCCGAGGTGGGGCCGTGCCGGGAGCTCTGCACCTTGCTCAGCAGGCCCAGCTGGTTCTGGACGGCGTGGCCGACCTCATGCGCCACCACGTATTCCTGGGCCAGCGGCCCCCCGCTGGAGCCGAATCGGTTGACCAGCGTCCGGAAGAAGTCGGTGTCGAAGTAGGCGGTGTGGTCGGCGGGGCAGTAGAACGGGCCGACCGAACTGGTGGCAGGGCCGCATCCGGTGCTGACCGAGCCCTTGAACAGGTTCACCTTCGGCGGGGTGTATCTCTTGCCCGCCTGTGCGGGCAGCTGTGCGGACCACACGTCGTTGAGGCTCTGCATCGTGAACAGAATGCGGCAGTCGACCGAGGTGTTCGCGTCCGCGCCGGTGCGGCAGTGTGCGGTGTCGCGGGCCGCGCCCTGCTGGGCGGATCCGTCGCCGCCTTGGTCGAGGGAGTTGAGCGCCGCGCCCGGGTCGCCGCCGAGCAGCAGCGTCAGCACCAGCAGCACCAGTCCGGCCGCGCCGCCGCCGAGCCCGATCATGCCCGGGCCCATGAACCCGCCGCCTCCGCTGCGGCTCACCTGCACCTGATCCGCATTGAACTGGGCGTCGTCGCGGAACGTCATCGGTTCTCCTCGATCGGCACTGGTCTGGACCGGATACGAATTCTGGGGGACAACCTGGGCGGACAACTCGGCGAACAGCCTGATCAAGCATATTGGTTTCGAGCTCGCCCGGCCTGCTACGTAGGATCACCTCCAGAGTTCATCGCCCCGGGCAGAGTCGGTCCCGGGCAGGCTACGAAGGGACACACGTGCTGCGCACCCACACCGCAGGCTCGCTGCGACGCGAACATGCAGGTCAGAAGGTCACATTGAGTGGCTGGGTGGCGCGCCGCCGCGATCACGGCGGGGTGATCTTCATCGATCTGCGCGATGCGTCCGGCGTGTCGCAGGTGGTCTTCCGCGAGGGTTCGGTCGCCGCGCAAGCGCATCGGCTGCGGTCGGAGTACTGCGTCACCGTCACCGGCGCGGTGGAGGTCCGCCCCGAGGGCAACGAGAATCCCGACATCCCCACCGGCGCGATCGAGGTCAACGCCATCGAGTTGGACGTGCTCAACGAGGCCGCCGCCCTGCCCTTCCAGCTCGACGACAATCCCGGCGAGGAGGCCCGGCTCAAGTACCGCTACCTGGATCTGCGCCGCGCGGGCCCGAGCCGGGCCATCCGGCTGCGCTCACAGGCGAACGCCGCCGCGCGCGAGGTGCTCGGGCGCCACGACTTCGTCGAGGTGGAGACGCCGACACTGACCAAGTCGACGCCCGAGGGCGCGCGCGACTTCCTGGTGCCCGCCCGGCTGCAGCCGGGCAGCTTCTACGCGCTGCCGCAGAGCCCGCAGCTGTTCAAGCAGCTGCTCATGGTCGCCGGACTGGAGCGCTACTACCAGATCGCGCGCTGTTACCGCGACGAGGACTTCCGCGCCGACCGGCAGCCGGAGTTCACCCAGCTCGACATCGAGATGAGCTTCGTCCGCCAGGAAGACGTCATCGCCTTGGCCGAGGAGATCCTGGTCGCGCTGTGGCGGCTTGCCGGCCACGACATCGCCACGCCCATCGCGCACATCACCTATGCCGAGGCCATGCGCCGCTACGGCAGCGACAAGCCGGACCTGCGCTTCGGCATCGAGATCACCGAGTGCGCCGACTATTTCCGAGAGACCACCTTCCGGGTGTTCCAGGCGCCGTACGTCGGCGCGGTGGTCATGCCCGGCGGGGCGGCGCAGCCGCGCCGCAGGCTCGACGCCTGGCAGGAGTGGGCCAAACAGCGCGGCGCGAAGGGCTTGGCGTACGTGCTTGTCGGCGCGGACGGCGAGCTCACCGGCCCGGTCGCCAAGAACTTGTCCGAGACCGAGCGGGCCGGGCTGGCCGCGCACGTCGGCGCCGAGCCGGGCGACTGCGTGTTCTTCGCCGCGGGCGCGGTGAAGTCGTCGCGTGCGCTGCTCGGCGCCGCGCGCGGCGAGATCGCGCGGCAGCTGGATCTGATCGACCCGACTGCGTGGGCTTTCGTCTGGGTGGTGGACGCGCCGCTGTTCGAGCCCGCGGCCGACGCCACCGCGGGCGGCGACGTCGCGCTGGGCCACAGCGCCTGGACCGCGGTGCACCACGCCTTCACCTCGCCGAAGCCGGAGTGCCTCGACACGTTCGACACCGACCCGGGCTCGGCGCTCGCCTACGCCTACGACATCGTCTGCAACGGCAACGAGATCGGCGGCGGCAGCATCCGCATCCACCGCCGCGACGTGCAGGAGCGGGTGTTCACCGTGATGGGCATCGACCAAGACGAGGCCCAGGAGAAGTTCGGCTTCCTGTTGGACGCCTTCGCGTTCGGCGCCCCGCCGCACGGCGGCATCGCGTTCGGCTGGGACCGCATCGTCGCGTTGCTCGCGGGCCAGGACTCGATCCGAGAAGTCATCGCGTTCCCGAAGACCGGCGGCGGCGTCGACCCCCTGACCGACGCCCCGGCCCCCATCACCGAACTCCAGCGCAAGGAATCCGGCATCGACGCGAAGCCGGCGCCCCCGGCCTGACACGCCCGTCCTGAATGCGCCCGTCATTCACGCCATGTG
>JABFVX010000515.1 GCA_013362555.1 Mycobacteriaceae bacterium | reverse complement strand
GTAGGCGCGCCACAGAGGCGAGGACAGGAACCGCAGCGACTGACGGGCGCGCTGCGGGGTGGCCAGGCTCCAGCGCTGGAGGAACGCGGCGACCTCGTCGTGGTCGCGGCCCGAGTCGTGCAGGAGCAGGGCGGCGTCCTGCCGGACCGGGAGCAGCTGCGCCGACGCCTGGGACAGACGCTCGGCGCGCTCGCCGTCGAAGCGGAGCCCGAGGTCGGCGTAGATCTCCTGCGCCCAGCGTCCCCAGCCGGGACCGACGATCGACTTCAGGGCCAGGTCCGCCAAGCCCTCCGCCATGAGGCACTGCGGGGTGTTCACCAGGAACAGCGTCTGCTCCGCGTGCCCGGCCGCCACCAGGCCCGCTTCCTTGCGGCAGTGCTCGGTGTGGTGGCCCGGATAGGACTCGTGCGCGATGAGCTGCGGCAATACCGACATGTGCTGCTCGATGTCGGAATTGATGGCCACCCGGGACCGGTAGTCGCCGAGGTAGGAGTTGAACCCGGACCACGGCTTGTCGCCGACGATCTCGTAATCCACCTGCTCCTGCTCCGGCAGCGGATACCGGGCGCGCACCAAGTCGCGCAATGCGCTCGAGAACGCGGCCACGCACTCCGACAGGCGCTCCGGCGGAATCCGATCGGCCTTGCGGTGCGCGGCCACCCGCTCCGGCAGCGAGCCCGTGCCCGGCAGCACCTCGCTCATCTTGCGGTGCGCTTCCCGGTAGTCGCCGGTGTCGCCGGGGGCGATCCGCACGTCGAAGTACGCGTGCACCTCGTCGACGAAGCCGATGTCGTCGCCCGCGAACTTGCGGGCGGAGCACTCCAGCGCGCGCAGGTGCACGTCGAGGAACTCGCCGCGCTCGGCGGGCAGACCCGCTTCCGGCAGCCGCGCGCGCAGGTGCGCGGCCTGCTTCGCCAGCGCGCTCGGGTCCGGGGCCGGGGCGTTCTCGACCTCGCGACGCAGCTGCGGGTCGCCGGTGTACGCATCGACGAAGCCCTCCTCCAGCCGGTCGAACGCCAAGCCGAGCCGCAGGTAGTCACGAATGAGCGGAGGAACGGACGCACTGTGCTGCACCCGGTCGAGAGTAATTCAGCGCGCGGATAGTATCCCTGCATGCGTCAGGTGAACGCCAGGTGTCGTCCAACCCGGGAGTGCCGCACGTGGCTCGGATGACCGAACCCAGTCCCTACGTCGAGTTCGACCGGGCGTCGTGGCGGCAGCTGCGCAAATCGACGCCGCTGGTGCTCACCGAGGACGAGCTGGAGAAGCTGCGCGGACTCGGCGAGCAGATCGACATGGACGAGGTGGCCGAGGTCTACCTGCCGCTGGCGCGGTTGATCCACCTGCAAGTGGCCGCGCGGCAGCGACTGTTCGCGGCGACCGCCACCTTTCTCGGCGAGTCGCACCCGGACCGGCAGGTGCCGTTCATCATCGGCGTCGCGGGCAGCGTCGCGGTGGGCAAGTCGACGACTGCGCGCGTGCTGCAAGCGCTGCTGGCCCGGTGGAACCACCACCCCCGGGTCGACCTGGTCACCACCGACGGCTTCCTCTACCCCACCGCGGAGCTCACCCGGCGGGGCCTGATGCACCGCAAGGGCTTTCCGGAAAGCTACGACCGCCGCAAGCTGCTGCGCTTCGTGACCGAGGTGAAATCCGGCGTGGAAGAGGTTGCGGCGCCGGTATATTCACATGTCAGCTATGACATCGTGCCCGGCGATTTCACCATGGTGCGCCAGCCCGACATTCTGATCCTGGAGGGTCTCAACGTCCTCCAGACCGGCCCGCGACTGATGGTCTCGGACCTGTTCGACTTCTCGATTTTCGTCGACGCCCGCACCGAGGACATCGAAAGCTGGTTCGTGCAGCGCTTCCTGGCGCTCCGCAAGACGTCCTTCGCCGACCCCACCTCCCATTTCCACCACTACGCGGGCTTCAACGACGACCAGGCCACCACGGCCGCCGAGGAGATCTGGCACACCATCAACCGCCCGAACCTGGTCGAGAACATCCTCCCCTCCCGCCCCCGCGCCACCCTCGTGCTGCGCAAAGACGCCGACCACTCCATCAACCGAGTCCGCCTCCGCAAACTCTGACCTGGCCCACGACGGTGAGCGGGCGGTCAGGCCGGGGGGTCCAGGCGCCAGGCGGAGTCGAGGCGGGCCGCCACGTCGATCTCGCGCGCGGCGGCGACAGCGGGCTTGTTCAGCTCCTGGGCGATGTAGCGGACGATGAAGCGCTTGATTTCCTCGTCGACGTCGGCGATGACGCGGAGCAGCGAGCCGCGCAGGGTGCGGGATTCGACGTTGATCTCCACGTCGCGAGTGCTCGGCTCGTCCACGTCGATCACCACTCGCAGCGGAGCCGCGGCGCGCGCGGCCAGGCGCAAGTGGATGTCGCCCTCGACGTCGTAGCGGGTCTTGTCCACCAACAGGTCGATGGTCAGCCGCAGCCGCAGCGGGATGCGCAGCTGGAACGAGATGATGTCGTCGTTGCGGCGGTGCAGGATCGGGTCGCCCAGCTTGACGTGGGCCGCCACCCTCGCAATGCGGCCGGGACCTGCGCTGATCGGCCCGAAGTCGAACGCCGTGCCGGCGAGCTGCCGGAACGCACCGGCTACGCGGTCCTCCGACACCGCATAGTCGAAGAACCGCCGCCCGAAGTCCTCGTAGGTGACATAGCCGCGGTCGGCACCCCGCTCTGAGTCACCGCGCACCGAATCCACCGCTCGAAGGTTACCCCAACCACTCATATGTGACTCATCGCACACATCGTTCGAGACGTTTCCGCCCAGGCGACGGCACGCCCCGCGGCGGCTCAGGCCCCGAATCTCCGATGTCGGGCCGCGTAGTCGCGCAGCGCGCGCAGGAAGTCGACCCGCCGGAACTCCGGCCAGTACACCTCCGTGAACCAGATCTCCGAATACGCGCTCTGCCACAGCAGGAAGCCGGACAGCCGCTGCTCGCCCGAGGTCCGAATGACGAGGTCCGGATCCGGCTGGCCCGAGGTGTACAGGTGCTCCCCGATGCCGGGCACGGTGATCGCCTCCACCAGCTCGGCGCTGGACACCCCCTCGTCCAGCTTGGCCCGCACGAGCGTCGTGACCGCGTCGGCGACCTCCTGCCGCCCGCCGGAGCCGACGGCGACGTTCACGTGCACGCCGCGCCGCCCGTCGGTGCGCTGCGCGGCCTTGCTCAACCGCTCGGCCGCGTGCGCGGGCAGCTGGCCCAGGTTGCCCACGATGCGCACGCTCCACGGCTGATTCGGCGCGGAGATCTCCTCCACCACGTCGGTGATGATCTCCAGCAGCGGCTCCAGTTCCTCCGGGTCGCGGCTGAGGTTCTCGGTGGACAGCAGATACAGCGTCACCATCTCGATGCCGGTGGCGTCGCACCAGCCGAGGAGCTCGGCGATCTTGAGGGCGCCCATCCGGTGCCCGTGGCTGACGTCGGCGAAGCCGTTCTCCCTGGCCCAGCGGCGGTTGCCGTCGCACATCACCGCGATGTGGCGCGGATGCGGCTTGCCGGTGAGTTGTCGGATCAGGCGGTTCTCGTAGACGCGGTACAGCAGCGCGCCGAGGCCCCGCGGGGCCCCGACGTCTGCGGTTCCGCTCGTCACGACAGTCCACCCTACGCGCGAGCTCAGCGCGGACATTTCGGGCAACTGCGGCGTCGCGACGCCGGTCGCGCCGGAGGGCCTCGCCGTATGCTCGGGCTCATGGCAGACCTCACCCGCGAGGTCGTCGACGTGGTGGTCGTCGGCGCGGGGCACAACGGGCTGGTGGCCGCCGCCCTGCTGGCCGACGCGGGGCTCGACGTACTCGTCCTCGAGCAGCAACCCGAGCCCGGCGGCTCGGTCCGCACCGCGGAACTGTTCCCCGGCTATCGCTGCGATCTGTTCAGCGCGATTCATCCGCTTGGCTTTGTCGCTCCCGCGCTGCGGGCTCTCGGTCTCACCGATCATGGTCTGCGTTGGACGCACCCGCCGACAGTACTCGCCGCCGCCCGCTCGGCGCACGATACCGTTGCGCTATACCCGGATCCGCAGGAAACGGCGGACGCACTGGGCCAACGACACCGCTCCGACGCGCAGGCCTGGCTCGAGCTGTGCGCGCAGTGGCGGCGGCTGCGTGACCCCTTGCTCGCCGCGTTCCTCGGGCCATTCCCGCCCGTTGGAGCAGCACTGCGGCTGGCCCGGGCACTCGGCGCGGCGGAGCTGCTGCGGTTCGTCCGCTTCCTGACCCTGCCCGCCGACGCCATGGCGCGCGAGCTGTTCGCGGGCGAGCACGCCAGAATGCTGCTGCTCGGCAACTGCATGCACGGCGACGTTCCCGTCAACGCTCCGGTCAGCGGCTTCGCGGGGTACCTGCTCACCATGCTGGCACAGGACACCGGCTTCCCGGCGCCCGCGGGCGGCGCGGGCGCTCTCACCGCCGCGCTGGTGTCGCGCGGGGCGGCCGCGGGCGCACAGCTGCGCACCGGCGTCGAGGTCACGGGACTACAGGTCCGGCACGGGAAGGTCGTCGGCGTGCACACCGCGGGCGGCGCGAAAATAGGCGTGCGACGTGCCGTCGTCGCCGACGTGTCCGCGTCCGCCCTCTACACCCGACTGCTGCCGCCGGACGCCGTCCCTTCCCGGCTCCGTGCCGATCTGGCCCGCTACCAGCCTGACAACGCGGTGGTGAAGGTGAACTACGCGGTCTCCGAGCCGATCCCCTGGATCAGCACCGACCTGCGCGGCGCGGGCACCGTGCACCTGGGCGCCGACGAGCGCACGCTGCCCTACTGGAACGCGGATTTGGCCACCGGCGTCCCGCCGGAGCGTCCCTTCGTTCTGCTCGGCCAGATGACCGCCATCGACCCGAGCCGCTCCCCCGCAGGCACCGAAAGCGCGTGGGCCTACACCCTGATGCCGCAGGGCCGCACCGACGACGGCACCGCCGAGCTGATCGCCGAACGCATGGACGACGTCGTCGAGGAACACGCTCCCGGATTCACCCGCCTGCTGCGCGGGCGAAATCTCCAGCGCCCCAGCGACCTTTCCGCGGCCAACGCCAACCTTGCCGACGGCCGCATCGGCGGCACCATGTCGCTGCACCAGGAATTGGTGTTCCGACCCACCCCGGCCCTGGCGGGCCCGGACACTCCGCTGCCGAACCTGTTCCTCGGCAGCGCGGCCATCCACCCCGGCGGCGCGGTGCACGGCGCCTGCGGCGCGGCCGCGGCCCGAGCCGCCCTGCGGGGCACGACCGTCTC
>JABFVX010000286.1 GCA_013362555.1 Mycobacteriaceae bacterium | reverse complement strand
GCGCTCGGGGTGGGGGCGGGGCTGGCAGGCGGGCCTGCGGGCGCGGGCGCCGGCCTGCTCGTGGACGCCGGATACCAGTACAACCGCACGGGTGTCGTACTCGGCGAGGATCGCGACAAGCTCGCCGCGGACCTCTGGAACAACGCGTGGACCGGTGCGCTCGGCGGCGTTGTCGGGGGCGCGATCGACGCGGCGGACGCGGCGCGCACCGCCGTGTCGGCCGGGCTGCCCTACCCGGCGGCGTTGCAGCACGGCGTTCCCGATTCCGCGCTGCGATGGCCGCAATCGTGGGTGTCGCGCCTCGGCGAATCAGGCACTGTGCACGCGGACCGCCTCGCCGCGGCCGAACAATTGGCGGCGCTGCCGCCGGGAAGCCCGGAACACGATCTGTTGTCGGAACAGATCGCGTACGTGAATACGCTGGCGCACAAGCGGATCAACTTGCTGACCGATGTCGACCTCGGTCAGCGGCTCGCGTCCTATCCCCATGAGGCGCGGGCGAACCACCGGTCCCTGCTGGCTGAACTCGACGCTGTCAGCACAGCTCTCGCGCCTGCGCACAGCGGCTCCGCCGGTCCCTTCGGCATTCGGGACCAAGCCGGTACCGGTCTGTCGGACCGGCAGGTCGTACAGGCAGTCAACGATCGGTACGGCCGGATCGTGGTCCGGGAGCTGCGCGACCTCGACGGCTACCAGCGTGCTCTAGGACGGGCGAGCGAGGCATACGACTTGCTCAGCCGGATACCGCCCGGCGTCACGGCTGTGCTGAGGACCGAGCGCGGCCAGACCGCGGCGGTCTGGGTGACGAACGCTCACGGGTCGATCACCGACATCGCAGCGGCCGCCACTCGCCCGGTTCCCGCGGTCAGCCCTGTCGACGCCGCGGCCGCAACGCTGCTGTTGTTCGCGCCGGACGGCACTGTGATCCCGGCTGCGGTCGAACTGCCGCCGCGCGCAGGACCGTTCAGTGGTCCTGAGCCCGCCGCGCCACTGCCGCTAATATGGCCGTCGGGCAGCGGGGGTTACCTGCCGCCGCTGCCAAGGCAACAGGACGCACTGGCGTGCAGTCTGCTCCAGCCGGATGGTTTCTACGAGGTGGGAGCGGATCCTTCCCGGCATATCTACCATAAGTTGGTCAATCCGGACGGCATCCACCGGCCGTCCGGGCGTGCAACCAACTGCGTGGACTCCGCGCTGGCCGCATTGTCGAGCTTCTACGGTCGCCCGCAGGTAGCGCCCGTGCAGGTGCGAAGCGAACTGACCACGCCGTGGGTGGAGCTGGGGGAGCGCCGCGGGCGTAGCCGGCAAGCACGGTGGCTGCGCGGCGAGTGGCAGGTTGCGGACCGGCCGCCTGCCCCGGGCGCCATCGCACATCGCGCGCACTTCAACCAGAAATACGAAGAGCTGCACAAGGAAATCGACAGGCAGGGCCCCCTCGCCGCGGCTCTGGTGTCCGTCGACTGGTGTTATTCCAATCGGTACGGAGCAATGGTCGACCAGAACGGCTGGACGCGCGGTCCCGACGGGATGCACGCCTTCGTCGTCGTCTTTCCCCGAGAGGCCGCGGGCCCGGTGTGGTGGGACCCGCAGTCGGGGCGGACGTGGAACCATCCACCGGCGCATTACGCCGCTGTCACGCATCGCCTCAGGTACCTGAGAATCCAGAACGACCCATGAGTTGCGCCTGACGCAACTCATGGGTCGTTCTGGAGGGTTTTCGGGTCAGTCGGCGTCGAGGGTGTGGCGGAGTGCGTCGACGATGTTCGGGGCGAGGTCGGGGTGGATGAGCAGGTCCAGGTCCGGGAAGGGGTCGTCGTCGTCGGGGCGCAACTGCAGCAGGCTCAGGGAGGGGCCGTCGCGGAGGACTCCGGTGAACAGCCGGGCGTCGCGGCGGCCCGGGTGTGACTCGGCGGCGGCGCGGCCCGCGCGGTCGGCCGCGTCCCGGTCGGCCAGCAACGGCGCCAGTGCCGCGTCCAAGTCGTCCTCCGCGGCCGGGGGGAGCACCACGATCTGCTGCACCAGCACACACCCGCGGACCGATTCCGGCCACGTGGTGGTGGCCAGGAACTCCTCGAGCGCCGGCGAGTCGCTGTCGATGTCGTCCGGGAAAGCGTCCTGAGCTATCGGCGTCAGTTCCGCATTGTCGAGCTGGTCGAGCAGGCCCGGCTCGGCCGCCGCCAGGTCCGACGTGGTGACCAAGGCGAACATCTGCGGCGGCTGGTCCCAGCCCTGAGTGTCGACGTACTCGGCCACCTCGCGCATGCTGCTGCCGAGCGTCTGCTCAGGGGGATTCTGATCCAGGGTCACGACCGCATCCTGCCATCCGCCCGCAGCAACCGGGAGTCACGGGCCCGAGGTCGTGGAGTTGACCTACAGTGGGGACGAAACCAGACACGCTGCGACGCCAGGTCGCCGGATCTTGGGAGTGAAGAAGGTGGCTATGCGGCCCCAAGGCCTACCGTCGTTGTCGCGTCGAAGCCGCGTGCTGCTGACCACCGTGCTGGTGCTCGCGGCGCTGCTGCTGATAGGCCCGCGGTTGATCGGGACCTACACCAACTGGCTGTGGTTCGGTGAAGTCGGCTTCCGCAACGTGTACACCACGGTGCTCACCACCCGGCTGGTGTTGGGCGTCGTGATCGGTCTGGTAGTCGGGCTGATCGTCTGGCTCGGGCTGCTGCTGGCCTACCGGAGCAGGCCGATCTTCGCTCCGATGGGCGGGCCCAACGACCCGATCGGTCGCTACCGCGCCACGGTGATGAGCAGGCTGAAGCTGTTCGGCCTCGGCATCCCGGCGGTGTTCGGGCTCATCTGCGGGCTCATCGCGCAGTCCGCATGGACCACCGTGCAGCTGTTCCTGCACGGGCGCAGCTTCAACGTCGAAGACCCGCAGTTCCACATCGACATCTCGTTCTACGCCTTCGACCTGCCGTTCTATCGCATGGTGCTGAACTGGCTGTTCGTCGCGGTGATCATCGCCTTCTTCGGGAACTTGGTGACGCAGTACATCTTCGGCGGCCTGCGGCTGTCCGGCCGGGAGGGTACGCTCACCCGACCCGCCCGCATCCAGCTGGCCACGCTGGCCGGGCTGTTCGTGGTGCTCAAGGCCGTGGCCTACTGGCTGGACCGGTACTCGCTGCTGTCGAGCCAGCGCAAGGCGCCGACGTTCGACGGCGCGGGCTACACCGACATCAATGCCGTGCTGCCCGCCAAGATGATCCTGCTCGCCATCGCCGTGGTGTGCGCGGTGGCGTTCTTCGCGGGCGTCGTGCTGCGCGACTTGCGGGTGCCCGCGATGGGCGCGGTGCTGCTGGTGGTGTCGTCGATTCTGGTCGGCGCGGTCTGGCCGCTGGTCGTGGAGCAGTTCTCGGTGCGGCCGAATCCGGCGGACAAGGAGCGCGCCTACATCGAGCGCAATATCGCGGCCACCCGGCAGGCCTACGGCATCACCAACGACAAGGTGACCTACGAGCCGTACGCGGGTGTCGGCACGGCCAACCCGAAGGACGTGCCCGCCGACGTCACCACCATCGCGAACACGCGACTGCTCGACCCGAATGTGTTGTCGCGCACCTTTACCCAGCTGACGCAGAAGCAGAACTTCTACGGCTACCCGCAGTCGCTCGACATCGACCGGTACACGATCAACAACCAGACCCAGGACTACGTCGTCGCGGCCAGGGAGCTGTCGCCCGGCAACCTCAGCGGCCCGCAGACCGGCTGGTTCAACCAGCACCTGTTCTATACCCACGGCGACGGCTTCGTCGCCGCGCCCGCCAACCGCGTCACCGCGGGTCCTGCCGAAGGGCCGCAGGCGGGCGGCAGCGCCGAGGCGGGCAGCGGCCTGCCGATCTTCACGTCGAGTGACTTGGCCACACCCAAGGACAAGCAGGTCATCAAGGTCGATCAGCCGCGGATCTACTACGGCGAGGTGATCGCCAAAGCCAACCCGGACTACGCCATCGTGGGCGGATCTACCGCTGACCGCGAATACGACTTGGACAGCAAGCGTTTCACCTACAACGGCCAAGGCGGAGTGTCGCTGGGGAACTTCTTCAACCGACTGGCCTTCGCGGTCAAGTACGCCGAGCGCAACATCCTGTTCTCGGGCTACATCGGCGGGGACTCGAAGATCCTGTACCACCGCGACCCGCGCGACCGCGTGCACCGGGTCGCCCCGTGGCTGACCACGGACGGCGACACGTATCCCGCCGTGATCAACGGGCGCGTCACGTGGATCGTGGATGCGTACACCACCCTCGACAACTACCCGTACGCGCAGCGCAGCTCGCTGCAGAACTCGGTGACCGACAGCATCGACCAGACCACCGGCAGGCGGCTGCCGCGCAAGGAGTTCTCGTACATCCGCAACTCCGTGAAGGCCACCGTGGACGCCTACGACGGCACCGTGAAGCTCTACCAGGTGGACCAGAACGACCCGGTGCTGAAGACGTGGATGGGCGTCTTCCCGAACGTGGTGCGGCCGGAAAGCGAAATTTCTTCGGAATTGCGCGCGCATTTCCGGTATCCGGAGGATGTTTTCAAGGTGCAGCGGGAAATTCTCGCCAAATACCATGTCGACAATCCGCAGGAGTTTTTCACGAGCAACGCATTCTGGTCGGTGCCGTCCGATCCGACCGTGGAGGCGGGCGGAAACTTCAACCAGCCGCCGTACTATGTGCTGCTGGGCAATCCCAAGAACAACAACAAGCCGGAATTCGCCCTGACCAGTGCGATGGTCGGATTCAACCGGGAGTTTCTGTCGGCCTATGTGTCCGTGTGCTCGGATCCGGACTGCTACGGGAAGTTCTCCGTGCTGAGGCTGCCGACAGACTCGCAGACCCAGGGCCCGCAGCAGACCCAGAGCCTGATGACCGCCAACACCCAATTCTCCACGGAGCGAACGCAAATCCAGGGTTCGAGCCGCATTCACTACGGCAACCTGTTGACCCTCCCGGTCGCCAACGGCGGCGTGCTGTACGTGGAGCCGATGTACACCGAGCGCAACAGTCCCAACGCGGCCACGTTTCCGCAGTTGGCGCGCGTGCTGGTGAGCTATCGGCAGCCCGGTCAGACAACCCCGAGCTTCGGCTACGCGCCCACGTTCGCTCAGGCGCTCGCGCAGATCTTCGGTCCGGAAACGGCAAGCGCCGCAACGGCTCCCGGCGGCGACGCGAAACCGCAGCAGGGCGGCGCCACCGTCACCGGCCCGCAGGTCGCGCCGCCGCCGACGGCGCCGCCCACCCCGGGAACGGCCCCG
>JABFVX010000518.1 GCA_013362555.1 Mycobacteriaceae bacterium | reverse complement strand
GTCGGATTCGCGCGGCCGTGCACGCGATCGATCCGGACGCCGCGATCGGCGGCCCGGCCGCCGTCCGACTGGACGCCGCCCGCGCCTACCGGCGCGACAGCCTGCTGATCATCCCCATCGCACTCGGTGTGGCGCTGCCTGCCGCGGCCGCCCGCAGGGCAGTGACACAGGTCACTTCGCGGCCCGTCACACCGGTGGAGGCTGTCTCGTCCTAGGTGTGTAAGCGGATGAGAAACAGCCCAGAGGAGTGGTCCCCATGACAGAGCCCCGCATCAACCTGTTCGGCAACGACGTCGCGATGAAGGTAGTCCGCCGGTTCCAGTCCGTCGGCCAGCCGCTGCGCGAGTCTTCGGTGTCGACGACGATCCTGGAGTTGGTGAACCTGCGCGCCAGCCAGATCAACGGCTGCGGGATGTGCACCGACATGCACGCCAAGGACCTGGCGGCCGCGGGCGAAGACTGGGCCCGGCTCAACCTGGTCGCGGCCTGGCGCGAAGCGACCGTCTTCACCGAAGCCGAGCGCGCCGCACTGGAACTCGCGGAGGAGGGCACCCGCATCGCCGACGCCGCGGGCGGCGTCTCCGACGAGGTCTGGACCAACGCCCGCAAGCACTTCGACGAGGACCAGCTGGCCGTCCTGATCGGCAACATCGCCCTGATCAACGCCTGGAACCGCTTGAACGTCATCGCCCGCACCCCGGCAGGCTCCGACCCGCCCGGCATGTTCGGCTAACCCCCCAGGTCACCCGCACAGGGTCCTGAACGCGTCCTTCATTCGCACTGTTCGAATGAAGGACGCGTTCAGGACCTAGCGGCTATTTGCCGGCGGCGCGGCCGAGGTGCTCGGGGTAGCGGTCGCCTGCTACGGCGGCGGCGGGGGCGGCGGCTTCGATTCGGGCCAGGTCGTCGGGGGTCAGGGCGATGTCGGCCGCCGCGGCGTTCTGCTCCAGGTAGGCGCGGCGCTTGGTGCCGGGGATGGGCACCACGTCCTCGCCCCGGTGCTGCACCCAGGACAGTGCGAGTTGGCCTGCGGTGCAGCCCTTCTCGTCGGCCAGTGCGCGCAGCGCCGCGACGATGGCCAGATTGCGGTCGAAGTTGCCGTCGGCGAAGCGGGGCAGGTTGCGCCGCAGGTCGTCGGCGGGCAGCTCCGCCGCCGACGTGATCGAGCCGGTGAGGAAGCCGCGGCCGAGCGGCGAAAACGGCACGATGCCGATGCCGAGCTCGCGGCAGGTGGGGACCACGTCGGCCTCGATGCCGCGGGTCCACAGCGACCACTCGCTCTGCAGCGCGCTGACCGGGTGCACGGCATGTGCCCGCCGGATCGTCGTCGCGGCCGCCTCCGAGATGCCGAGATAGCGCACTTTGCCCGCCGCCACCAGTTCCGACAGCGCGCCCCACGTCTCCTCGACGGGCACATTCGGGTCCACCCGGTGCTGGTAGTAGAGGTCGATGTGGTCCACACCCAGCCTGCGCAGGGAGTCGTCGCAGGACTGCTTGACGTAGGCGGCGTCGCCGCGAGCCCCCATCGAGCCGTCCGGGCCCCAGACGATGCCGAACTTCGTGGCCAGCACCACCTGGTCCCGGCGGTCGGCGACGGCCCGACCCACCAGGCGCTCGTTGGTCTCCGGACCGTAGACGTCGGCCGTGTCCAGCATCGTCACGCCCAGGTCGAGGGCGCGGTGGATCGTGGCGACCGACTCGGCATCATTGTCGCGCACCCCGTAGCCGTGGCTCATTCCCATGCACCCGAGCCCCTGGGCGCCGACCGTCAGTTCCCCGAGTTTCCTGATTCCAACCATGGCTTGAACGCTACGACTTGGAGCGCGCTCCAAGTCAAGTCACTTGGTCAGCGGCGCGGCCTCGGCGACGCCGGCCGCGAGGGCGGTGTACTCCTGTTCGGTGCCCGCGCCGCGGATCAGGGTACGGACGCCGCCGAGGTCGGCGACCCAAGCCGACTCCTTGGTGGGAGCCGAGTACACCTCCCACGTGTGCCCGCCGACCTGCGTCGCCGCGGTGTGCACCAGCTCCGAGTCGACGTACTTGGCCAGCGCCTCCTCGCTCGCGCTGCTCTGCGCGAGCTCCAGGTAGCGATTGCCGGGCGTGATGAAGCCGACCGTGGTGACCGGCCCGCCGCCCGCTCCCACGGCCGTGCCGTGGGAGCCGGAATTCGACTTCCAGCCTGCGGGCAGCTTCGGGGCCCGGATCGGGAAAGCCATCGTCGCGGCGTCGGCCCGCAGGGCGTTGCGGGCGTCAAAGGTCGGCACCGGCCCCGCCTTGGGCCCGCCCGGGGAAAAGCTGCAGCGTGCCGCCAGGCCGGCGAAAAGCAGGCAGAGCAGCACCAACGGGATCAGCGACCAGACCAGGTCCTTGGGCCCGAGCAAAATGCGGGGTTTGTTGGCCACGGCACCCAGTATGTCCGGTCGGGCCGCCCGAGTTATCGACGGCACCTCCGTTCTGACAGGATTACGACGTAAGCCCCGCGCACCGGCGCGAATGCCGGCGTCGAACACCGGGGCCGGCGTGATCAGGAGGGCAGCAGCAGTGTCGACCAACAGCCGTCGGGAACGGCCGGACCGCAACCTGGCCTTGGAGCTGGTGCGGGTCACCGAGGCAGGCGCGATGGCCGCGGGCCGCTGGGTCGGCCGCGGCGACAAGGAAGGCGGCGACGGCGCCGCGGTCGACGCCATGCGCCAACTGGTCCATTCGGTCGCGATGAAGGGCATCGTGGTGATCGGCGAGGGCGAGAAGGACGAAGCCCCGATGCTCTACAACGGCGAGCTCGTCGGCAACGGGGAAGGTCCCGAGGTCGATTTCGCCGTGGACCCGATCGACGGCACCACTTTGATGGCCAAGGGCCTGCCCGGCGCCATCTCGGTGCTCGCCGTAGCCGAGCGCGGCGCGATGTTCGACCCGTCCGCGGTGTTCTACATGGAGAAGATCGCCGCCGGGCCCGAAGTCGCGGAGATGATCGACATCACCGCGCCCATCTCGGCCAACATCCGCCGGGTGGCCAAGGTGAAGCACATGTCGGTGTCCGACGTGACCGTCTGCATCCTCGACCGCCCCCGGCACACCGAGCTCATCCGGCAGGTCCGCGAGGCCGGGGCGCGGGTGCGGCTGATCTCCGACGGCGACGTGGCGGGCGCCATCGCCACCGCCCGCCCGGAATCCGGGATCGACCTGCTCGTCGGCATCGGCGGCACCCCGGAGGGCATCATCGCCGCCGCGGCGATGCGCTGCATGGGCGGCGTGCTGCAAGCGCGGCTGGCTCCCAAGGACGAAGCCGAACAGCAGAAGGCCCTCGACGCGGGCCACGACGTGAACCGCGTGCTGACCACCGAAGACCTGGTATCCGGCGACAACGTCTTCTTCTGCGCCACCGGCGTCACCGACGGCGACCTGCTACGCGGCGTGCGCTACTACGGCGGCGGCGCGTCCACCCAGTCCATCGTGATGCGCTCCAAGTCCGGCACGGTCCGCATGGTCGACGCCTACCACCGCCTGACCAAGCTGCGCGAGTACTCCGCCGTCGACTTCCACGGCGACGACGACGCCGTTCCCCCGCTTCCCTGACGTCCAGCACCACCCGCCCAGCCCAGCGACACGTCCCACTTCGGAGTCAGACTCATGCCCGAATTCGCCTACACCGACCTGCTCCCGATCGGTTCGGACGACACCCCGTACCGGCTGTTGACATCCGAGGGGGTCAGCACTGTCGAGGCGGCAGGCCGGACGTTCCTCCAGGTGCAGCCGGAGGCGCTGCGGCTACTGGCCGCCGAGGCCATGCACGACATCTCGCACTATCTGCGGCCGGCGCACCTCGCGCAGCTGCGCCGCATCTGTGACGACCCGCAGGCCTCAGCCAACGACAAGTTCGTGGCGCTGGACCTGCTCAAGAACGCCAACATCTCCGCCGCGGGCGTGCTGCCGATGTGCCAGGACACCGGCACGGCAATCGTCATGGGCAAGCGCGGCCAGCACGTGCTCACCGAAGGCGGGGACGAAGAAGCCCTGTCACGCGGCGTCTACGATGCCTACACCAAGCTGAACCTGCGCTACTCACAGATGGCCCCGCTCACCATGTGGGACGAGAAGAACACCGGGTCCAACCTGCCCGCGCAGATCGAGCTGTACGCCACCGACGGCGACGCGTACAAGTTCCTGTTCATGGCCAAAGGCGGCGGCTCGGCGAACAAATCGTTCCTGTACCAGGAGACCAAGGCGGTCCTCAACGAGGCCGCCATGCTGCGGTTCCTGGAGCAGAAAATCCGCTCGCTCGGCACCTCCGCCTGCCCGCCGTACCACCTGGCCATCGTGGTCGGCGGCACCAGCGCCGAATTCGCCTTGAAAACGGCGAAATACGCCTCCGCCCACTATCTCGACACGCTGCCCACCGCGGGATCGCCGCTGGGCCACGGCTTCCGTGACGTGGAGCTGGAACAGAAGGTCTTCGAGCTGACCCAGCAGATCGGCATCGGAGCGCAGTTCGGCGGCAAGTACTTCGCACACGACGTGCGCGTCGTGCGACTGCCCCGGCACGGCGCGTCCTGCCCGGTCGCGATCGCGGTCTCGTGCTCGGCGGACCGCCAAGCGCTGGCCAAGATCACCGCGGAGGGCGTGTTCCTGGAGCAGTTGGAGAAAGACCCGGCCCGCTTCCTGCCGGAGACGACCGACGAGCACCTCGACGACAGCGTCGTCGAGGTGGACCTGAACCGCCCGATGGCCGAGATCCGCGCGGAGCTGTCGAAATACCCTGTGAAGACCAGGCTTTCACTCAGCGGCACCCTGGTCGTGGCGCGCGACATCGCGCACGCGAAAATCAAGGAACTGCTCGACTCGGGCGCCCCGATGCCGGAATACCTGCGCAACCACCCGGTCTACTACGCGGGTCCCGCCAAGACCCCTGAGGGCTACGCGTCCGGCTCGTTCGGCCCCACCACCGCGGGCCGGATGGACTCCTACGTGGACCAGTTCCAGGCCGCGGGCGGCTCGTTCGTGATGCTGGCCAAGGGCAACCGCTCCCAGCAGGTCACCGACGCGTGCGCCAAGTACGGCGGCTTCTATCTCGGCTCCATCGGCGGCCCCGCCGCCCGCCTCGACCTCGACTGCATCAAGAAGGTCGAGGTCCTCGAATACCCCGAGCTCGGCATGGAGGCGGTCTGGCGCATCGAAGTCGAGAACTTCCCCGCCTTCATCGTCGTCGACGACAAGGGCAACGACTTCTTCGCCAATCCCACCGAAGCTCCCACCTTCCACACC
>JABFVX010000213.1 GCA_013362555.1 Mycobacteriaceae bacterium | reverse complement strand
GTGGAGTGCGCCTGACGCACTCCACGGGTCATTCTGGAGAAACCATTCACGTCCGCGCGGCGGCGGGCGCGACTGCGGAACGCCACGTCCGATGTAAGCGGCCAGCCACACCGGAAGCCGCGCACGCGGAAAGACTTCCAGGTCCGCCAGATACGCCGCAGGCGCGAACAGCTGTTCGGCGGGGAACACCTCGGCCCCGTGGTCCACCTCGACCTCGACGGAGTCGGCCTCCAGCCGAATCGCCAAGCGCCACCAGGGAGCTCCGCCCGAGCGGGCCGACTCCCAGCGGTGTTCGCGCACCGCCCGCCACACCGGCTCCGGTACCGCGCACCGCACCGACTCGACCCCCACCTCGGCCACGACCACCGCCGATTCGGCCACGACGGTGACCGCGAACCAGGCGTCCATCCGCTCCCATCCGAGCGGAGCGAGCTCGCGCAGTCCGCGCACGATAAGTTCTGTCAGCTCCACGGATACGCCACCTCCGGGTGCCGGGCGATTGCCGACAGTGTGGCTGGCGGACAGCACCCGCGCATACGTACCTCATAGGTATGCGCTAGGTACGCCAGGACTTCCAGAATGACCCGTGACGTGCGCTGGGCGCACGTCACGGGTCATTCTGGAAGAACGAGGAGCCGAGGTTCAGGGCAGTAATACGCGGCCGTAGGCGCGGGTCCGTCCGTCGCCTGCGACGTCGACCCGGTCGATGAGGTACTTGGTGTTTCGGGCGAGCAGCAATTCCGTGGTTCCCGGTATGAGAATGCCGGGTGTGCCTTTCGGTACCCGCAGGTGCAGTAGCAATTCCTTGTCGGCGACATAGGCGATCGGGGTGTGGCCGAGAGTGGTGGACAGGTATGCCGCATCGGTCCAGGTGCTGCCGACCAGGTCGGCGAGATTCCCATCCCCGAGATGGTCACCTCCGATGGCGCGCACGACATCGGTGTCGCGCGGAACCCGCAGACGCTGCATCGCCTCGTCGAGAGCGGCGAGTTTCGGCTCCAGCGCCGTGCGCGTCTCCGACGGCACATTCGCCCACCCGGTCCGCAGGTCCATGTTGAGCATTCGAGCGAATCCGGGAATTTGGTACTGGTACAGGAACTCCAGCACCAGGGGGTCCTCGATCCCGGGAAACGTGTCCGCATCGTATATTCGCTCGGCGTACCAGCGAGTTTCGGTCATGAGCAGCGGGCCGATCCCCGGCATGCGTTCGAGCTCACGCGGGGTCGGATAGCCGGCAGGCGGTCCGTCGAATCGGGCCAGTGCCGTCCGCAACCGGTCGGCGTCGCCTGCGGACAGCCCCGGTGCGATTTCGGCGGCCCGGTCGCGGAGTGATCCGATCGAGAAGTTCAGTAGCAGCGGGTCCATGTCCCATCGGTAGTCCAGCCGAGCCCAAACTCGGCTGCCATCAGCCTTGTCGCGGCCGTCGGCCGTAAGCCGGAACCGGTCGAAGCCGTGTCGCTGGTGGAATTCGTCGAGGGCGGCAGTGAATTCGGTCGCGAAACCTCTGTTGCGGTGCTTGGGGTCGGTCAGCTCCAAGTCTGTGACGTACGACACCAGGCGGCCGTCCGCGTATGCCACGATCTGCTGGTACATGAAACCGATCTCTGATCCGTGCGAATCGAGAACTCGGGCTTCGCAGCGAACGCAGCTGGTGACATCGGTCGCTCGGAACTCGCCGGTGGCTGGATCCGGCATGTGATGTCGCGGCGGCTCGGACAGCTTTGTGACCTCGACGATCTCCAGTCGATGCGGTCCGTACCAGCCGTTCAATGTAGACATGATGCGGTGGACTGCCGCCAGGTCGGGGCTTTTCGCGGCGAGGAGATCGTACAGCCGGCGGGGATCGTCGTCGGCGGCGTCACCGACCCGAATGCCGTTGTCGCCGACCTGTATCGGCGGGCCGGCGTCGGACGCGTGCGGCGCGACTTCGTCGAGCTGGATCGTCCACACTCCGCCGGCGAGAACAGCCGGTTCGCGGACAATGAAGTGCGCGCCCGGAGCGAACAGCACCTCCTCCGCACCCTCCAAGAAGGCGTTGTCGGAGAGGCTTTGGATGTTGCGCCCGGTGCTGGATTCGATGACGAAACGCACGGTGGGGCTGAGGCTGGGCATCCCGCCGGTGCTCGCGCTGACGAATCCGCGCTCGACAATGTGCGCACCGGCGCGATAGCGGGCCAATACGGCGGGCAGTTCGGCGTCGGAGATCCGAATGTCGCGGAACACGGTGCCCGACACGGGCGGAAGCCGACGCACTGCCGCGGTCACTGCCTGGCATGGCACCTCGTACCTGGCGAGCAGGCCTGGATCGTCGGCCATGAGCGCGGCGTTCATCTCCTTGAAGAACACCGGCGTGGTGTAGGCGTGCAGCGCCGCCAGGCCCGCGACCGGGACAGTCTGCCATTCGGGGTGTCGCGACAGTCTGGCTTCCACCCATTGCCGCACCTCGGCGTAGTCGCCGCCCAGTTGGCGATACGCCGCGGGAAAGTCCGCGTACGCGCGCTCGGGCGGCACGGCGAGCAGGTCGAGGACATCGGCCAGCCCGGCGGACAAGCGGGGCTCCAAGCCGCCGGAGGCGGCCAGTTCGGCAAGGTCGATGCGGCTGATCCAACGCTGGTTCGCGGCGCTGGAGCCGGTAGGCGTCGGAAAGAGTTGGGGTGCATCGGCTACCACGATCGCGTGCCCTGCGCCCGCCGCCGATCCAGTCCGGTGGTGCCACAATCGGTACAGCGCGTCGGGGGTGACTCCGTGGCGGGTGTGCAACACCCGAGCGACTGCCGCGGTCGGGTGTTCGTGCCCGCGCACCGCGCCGCCGGGCAGACCCCATCCGGCGGTCTCCGTGGCTGCCAGCAGAAACCGCTCGATGCCGTCGGAGCCGACATGGCGCAACAGCACCTGCGCCACGTCGGCGGTGGACGCCGGCGGCGCCGCGTCGCCGGAATGGACGTGGAAGGGATGCTCGACAACCTCTGTCTCCATCAGCCTGATGAATGCCGTGGTCACTGCGGGGCGCCCGTCAGCGTCCAGCAGGAGACCCCACGATCGGGGCGAGTATTGGTTCGGCACATAGGGATGCGCCAAGCCAACGGGGCCAGGGTCGAGCCGGGCCACGACCCCCCTGTGTTTGGTGAGCAGGAACGGGGGTGTGCCCGCGTCGTCGAAGACCAGCAGAGTCGCCCCGTTCGATCCCGAGCTCAGAACACGGCCCAGATAGTTGTATCCGGGCAGCCTCTGCACGGCCGGGCCGTACCTCTCCCGGAGATGCTCGGGAGTGGCGGCGCCCGCCGGCGTGGGCATTACCACGCGTCCGTAGCGGTCGTTGAGCAGCTGTACAGCTGCTTCCAACGGGGTGCGACCGGACGGGCCATCGGGCTCGAACGAACGCAGCCGTTCGGCCAACACCGCCAGCTTGGCGGCGACCCGCTGGTCGTGTGCAATGTCCGCGCTGCCCGGGTACTTCTCGACCAGGGCGGCGTCGGCAATACGATCCAACTGCATCTTCAGATGCTCGTGCTGGAGTTCGGCTTCGGTCCGGCCCCCGATGGGGAATGCGTCGACGGTCGTCGGCGGCTGTAGGTCAAGGGCGGGCGCGGGCGAGGTCGGTGCGTGGGTCGCGGCGAGACCGCCGACGAGTCCTTGCGCGATGCTGCTCACGACCGCAGCAGGGGTGAACTGGATCTGTCCCGTGAGCGGGGCCACTGCCGCGGCGCTTCCGACGACGCCGCCGAAACCGCCTGCCGCGGCGGCGACTATGAGCGGAGCGGCTCCGCCCAAGGCCTTGTTCGCCAGGCCTGCGCCGAAATGTCCGCCGACGACGGAACCGATGCCTTGCAGGCCCATAGCCGCGACCGCGCTGCCGTCGATGCTGTTGCGGTGCCCCAGCGTGAGTTGGCCCAGCTGAATTCCGTAGTCCAGCCCCGCATTGGTCAGCCCGAAGGTTCCGCCGAGCAAGCCCAAGCGCAGGGCGGTGGCGCGAGCGCCCGCCGCCCCGAGCCGGGCGACGCACATTTCCAGCATGAGCAGAAACTTCCGCCGCGCGGAGGCGAGCAGTGCGATTCCAGGGATGGCGCTGACGCCGCCACTGGAGACCAGGACAGCCAGTTGATAGGTCACCATCGCGCCGAACAGCAGCATCTCGATGACGCTCTTCTCGGTGTCGGCCGCGGTGACCTCGATCTGATCGGCAATGGCGTAGCAATAGTCCCGGGTGGCGGTGAGGTCCGAGCAGGCCCGCTTCGCAGCCGCCGTCATGGCCGCGCCGGTCGCCCCGTTGATGGCGCCGGTCGCAGGGGCGGTCGCCTGGACGTCGAGTCGGCACGTTTGCAGGGCATCGCCGCATCCTCGCCATTGCCGTGCGAGGCGACGCATCGCCGAGATTCCCATTTCGGGCAGCTGATCGCCGAAGACCGCCAGCTGGACGAACCACGGAATCTCCGCGCGCAGCTCCTGGAGGTCGTCCACGCTCGAAGCGTGGATCGACATTCGCACCGCCACATCGGCTGCGCCTAGGTAGGTGATAGGGCGCGGGGCGCTCCTCCGGGCTGAAAATTAGCTATTTCGCATACGCAACTCTGGAGCTGCTCGTATGGTCGTATGCATGCGCACTTCGATGAACCTGCCTGATGCACTATTAGAGCAGGCCAAGGCCCGGGCGAGTGAGACGGGCCGCACGGTCACCAGTCTGGTAGAGGAAGGTCTGCGCAATTTGCTGTGCGAAAGCCATTCGCCCATGCCACGGCGAACCCTGACGAGCGACGGCCTTCCGCAGGGCAGGTTGCTGGTCGACATCGCCGACGGTGACGCTTTGTCCCAGGTCGACATTGCGGTGCATGGTCGCCCATGATCCTTCCCGATCTCAACGTGTTGGTCTATGCGTTTCGGGAAGGCGAGAAGAACTCCGCGAAATACAAGGCGTGGCTGACCGACCTGATCTCCGGTTCGGACGAGATGGCCTTGCTTGATTCAGTTTTGGCGAACTTCGTGCGGGTGGTGACCGATCCCCGCATTGCCGAGCCGCCCGCGACCACCGCGCGGGCGCTGGCCTTCGTCGACGATTTGCGCAGTGCCCCCAAAGCGCGCTGGCTCCAACCCGGCGCCAGCGTATGGGACACCTTCGATTCCCTTGCGTCCCAGGATCGCACCGTCGCCGGAAGCCTCGTCCCCGAGGCCTACGTCGCCGCCAACGCCATCGTGCACGGTGCGGTGCTGGCCACCGCCGACCGCGCCTACGGCCGCTTCCACGGACTGCGCTGGTTCGACCCCGCCGACACCTG
>JABFVX010000316.1 GCA_013362555.1 Mycobacteriaceae bacterium | reverse complement strand
GCGCGGGCGGCGTGCACGCGGCCCGTCGCTGGATTCCGTTCGGTGACCGCACCGTCGCCGTGCCGCCGATGGTGGCGAACGCCATCGTCGACGTGCCGCTGCTGCGGCGCGCCCTGCGCGCGGTGCTCGCCGCGCCGCTGCCGCTGACGACCGGCAGCCGCTCCACTCCCGACTACGCCGTCCGCGGCCGCGACGGCGCCGACCTCGCCGCCGTCCTGTCCCGATCCGACTACGGTGACCACCGCGGCATCGCCATCCCGGAATTCCCGAACCTGTTCTTCGTCACGGGCCCCGCCGGCTACTCGGGCCGAGCCGCGGTCGAGGTCATCGCCACCGCGAAAGCCCAGGGCGCCACCGCAGTCGAAATCATCTCCGACGACCCCGCCGAATACCGCTACTGGGCGACCGAACCGGCAGCCGACAAACCCGCAGCTGCGGACCCCGAGCACACGCCGGAACCCGAAGCGGCGCAGGAGAAGTCGACAGAGCCCGCGGTCGACCTCCCCGCCGCCGCAGTAGCGCCGGCAGCACCCGAGCCAGAGTCCGCGCCGGCGACGGAGGAGGAGACGACGACGCAAACCCCTGCCGCCTCTGCGCCTCCGGCTCCGGCTCCGGCGAAGAAAGCCGCGCCGAAGAAGACCCCGGCGAAGAAAGCCGCACCCGCCGCGAAGAAGGCACCGGCCAAGACCACCGTGGCAAAAGCAGCACCCCCGGCGAAGGCAGCGCCCGGCGCCAAGAAGACCCCAGCGAAGGCCGCACCCGCCGCAAAGAAGGCACCGGCGAAGGCGGCCCCCGCCGCCAAGAAGACCACAGCCAAGGCAGCGCCCGCCGCCAAGAAGACAGCAGCCAAGAAGGCGTCGCCCGCCAAGAAGGCGCCCGCGAAGAAAGCCGCGCCCCCCAAAGCGTCCGGCGACACCGAGTAGCACGAGTTCGCCTACTTCCAGAATGACCCGTGACGTGCGTCTAACGCACGTCACGGGTCATTCTGGAAGTAGTCAGGCCGTGTGGCGGGCGGCCAAAGCGCGGAAGCGCTCGACGGCGTCGGCCGCGTGGGACTTGTCGCTCGCGCGCAGCGCCAACACGGGGACGTATTCGTCGGCGGGCAGTTCGATGCGAGCCCAGGCCTTGCGGTCAGGGAACGACAAGCCGCGAACCAAATCCCAGGGGATGGCCTTGTCCCCGAAGAGGTTTCGGACAACGACGCCCGCCGCGCCCGCCTTCAGGCGGGGGCGGGTGAACAGCAGTGCCGCGCCAGCCAGCACGACGCCGAGGACGATCATCGCGATCTGGTCGGAGGCGTAGAACGTCACGCCGGTCGAACTGTGGCGCAACCAGATTCCGCCGACGGTGAATGTGGTGAGCAGAACTGCCGCCGCCGCCACCGCGATTCGGGCGGAGCGCACAGGGCGGACGTCGAGTTCCCAGTCGACCACGGCGGTTTCGCTCACGACCGGCGCAGCCTGCGCAGCGTCAGAGCCGAGTCCAGCGCAGCCGAGGCGGCCTGCTCGCCCTTGTCTTCGGCGGAGCCGGGCAGGCCTGCCCGGTCCAGCGCCTGCTGCTCGGTGTTGGTGGTCAGCACGCCGTTGCCCACCGGCACCTCCTCGTCGAGCGACACGCGGGTCAGACCAGCGGTCACCGCGTCGCAGACGTAGTCGAAATGCGGTGTGTCGCCTCGTATTACGACGCCGAGCGCGACGACGGCGTCAGTGCGGCGCGCGAGCGCTTGCGCCACCACCGGCAATTCCATCGCGCCGGCGCAGCGCACCACCGTGATCTCGGTGACGCCCGCCGCCTTGGCGGTGCGCTCGGCCGCCGCGATCAGCGCATCGCAGATCGTGGTGTGCCAGCGCGAGGCGACGATGCCGAGCCGCAGCTCCTTGGCGTCCTCGAGGTGGAACTCCGGAACTCCCGTTCCACTCACGCGCCTGCCTCGCATTTCCCGGGTTCACTCGTAGGCTCGTTCACCGCGCCTCGCCTCCCAGCTCGAATTCGTCCAGCCCGATCAGGTCGTGTCCCATGCGGTCGCGCTTGGTGCGCAGGTAGGTCAGATTCTCGACGTTGGCGCGCAGCGGCATCGGCACCCGGTCCACGATCTGTAGACCGTAGCCGTCGAGGCCTGCCCGCTTCGCGGGGTTGTTGGTGAGCAGGCGCATCGAGCTGATGCCCAGGTCAACCAGGATCTGGGCGCCGGTGCCGTAGTCGCGGCTGTCGGCGGGCAGGCCGAGGGCGAGGTTCGCGTCGACAGTGTCGTGGCCGAGGTCTTGCAGCTGGTAGGCCTGCAATTTGTGCAGCAGCCCGATGCCGCGGCCTTCGTGGCCGCGCATGTACAGCACGACGCCGCGGCCCTCCTCGGCGACCATGTCGAGCGCGGCGTCCAGCTGCGGCCCGCAGTCGCAGCGCAGCGATCCGAACACGTCGCCGGTCAGGCATTCCGAGTGCACGCGCACCAGGACGTCCTCGCCCTTGCCGTCCGGGCCGGGGATGTCCCCGCGAACCAGCGCGATGTGCTCGACGTCGTCGTAGACGCTCTGGTAGCCGATGGCGCGGAACTCGCCGTGCCGGGTCGGGATGCGCGCGTCGGCCACCCGGATGACGTGCTTCTCGTGTTTGCGGCGCCAGGCGATGAGATCAGCGATGGAGACGAGCGCCAGATCGTGCTCGTCCGCGAACGCCCGCAGCTCGTCGGTGCGGGCCATGGTTCCCGGATCCTTTTCACTGACGATCTCGCAGATCACGCCCGCGGGCCGCAGACCAGCCATCCGAGCCAGGTCGACGGCCGCCTCGGTGTGGCCGGGGCGGCGCATGACGCCGCCTTCCTTGGCCCGCAGCGGCACCACGTGCCCGGGGCGGGTGAAATCGGCCGCTGTCGTGTCGGCGGCCGCCAGCTTGCGCATGGTGGTCGCCCGGTCCGATGCGGATATGCCGGTGCCGACGCCCTCGCGCGCGTCGACGGTCACCGTATAGGCGGTGCCGTGTTTGTCCTGGTTGGCGGCGTACATGGGCGGCAGGCCGAGCCGGTCGCAGTCCTCGCCCGCGAGCGGCGCGCACAGGTATCCCGAGGTGTACCGGACCATGAACGCCACGAGCTCCGGCGTTGCCTTCTCCGCGGCGAAGATCAGGTCGCCCTCGTTCTCGCGGTCCTCATCGTCAACGACGACGACCGCCTTACCTGCGGCAATATCGGCGACTGCCCGCTCGATGGTGTCGAAGCTGGTCACTGCTGTACTCCGGTCTCGAGTGCTTACCTGCCCCCAGGGCTGCTCATCACCCTACGGCGTGTACGCGGACGGTCGTCCGCGACCTCTCACTCAGCGGATTTGTGCATCAGCCGCTCGACGTACTTGGCGATCACGTCCGCCTCCAGGTTGACTACCGTCCCTACCGGCGCGCTTCCCAGGGTGGTGAGCTCGCGGGTAGTCGGGATGAGCGAGACCTCGAACCAGTCCGCGCCGGCTCCCGGGCCTTCCCCGACCGCGGAGACGGTGAGCGAGATGCCGTCGACGGTGATCGAGCCCTTCTCCACCACGTACCGGGCCAGCTGCTCGGGCAGCGCGATGCGCACGACCTCCCAGTTGTCCTCCGGCGTGCGCGCCACGATCGTGCCGGTGCCGTCGACGTGACCTTGCACGATGTGCCCGCCGAGCCTGCTGTTCACCGCGGCGGCCCGCTCCAGGTTGACCCGGCCGCCGACCTCGAGCGCACCGATGCTCGACCGGCGCAGCGTCTCCCCCATGACGTCGACGGTGAAGCTGTCGCCGCCCACGACGTCGACCACGGTCAAACAGACGCCGTTCACCGCGATGGAATCGCCGTGGCCCGCGTCCGAGGTCACCAGCTTTCCGCGCACCGTGAACCGCGCCGAATCCGCACCCGGGCGCTTCTCGACGATCTCGCCCAGTTCCTCAACAATCCCGGTGAACATCCCTGAATCGTATGCCGCCGCGATGCGGCGGCTGCCGCAGGCCGAATCCGCGAGTCACGGGAGGCCGAGAGCGACGGCGGCGCCGTCGACCGCGTAGGCGTAGAAGTCGTCGGCCGGGTCGAGCGTATTGGCGAAATGGCCGAAGAGTTCGAAGCTGATCAGGCCGAACACCTGGGCCCACGCCATCCCTGCGCGCGCGACCGGAGCGGCGGGAACGCCCGGCGCGGCCAACTCGGCGATGACCGCCGCCTGCGCCGCGAGGGTCCGCGTCGGCGGGGGGCCGCCCTCGGGCAGCGCACCCGCATCCCAGGCGTCGAGCACGATGCGCAGCAGCGCCGCGGGCACCCGGCTCGCCGGGCCGATTGTCACTTCCGGCGCCCGGTAGCCCGGCACTGGCGAGCCGTAGACCAGGGCGTACTCGTTCGGGTGGGCCCGCGCCCAATCTCGGGCGGCATGGCAGAACGCCTGCCACCGCTCCCGGTAGGACTCGCGCGACAGAGCCGCGTCGGCTGCTTCCAGCCGCTCGCCGAGCGCGTCGTACGCGTCGACGATCAGGGCGGTGAGCAGGTCGTCACGGCTCGGGAAGTAGCGGTAGAGCGCGGAGGACACCATGCCCAGCTCACGCGAGATCGCGCGCAGGGACAGTCCTGACGCGCCGGAATCGGCGAGCTGACGGCGGGCCTCGTCCTTGATTTCCTGAGTCAGCTCCGCCCTGGCCCGCTCCCGTGCGGTTCGGATCTTTCTCACCAGCACAGTCTGCCACCATTGGAATCACTGCACAAATATGAGAGCACTGCTCTTGACAGAGTCGCACGCGCTCGTGCACACTGATCTCAGTTGAGAGCACTGCTCTCGCAGACTTCGAGGAGACATCATGGACGCCAACACCCGCTACATTGCCCCCTCCGGCCGCTTCGAAGCCGCCATGCACCGGTCCGTGGCCTTCCTGGCTCGGCGGGGCATCAGCCTGGTGGGCAGCCGCGAGCTGGCGGTGCGGGGCCGCACCAGCGGCGAATGGCGGACGGTGCCGGTCAACCTGCTCGTGGTCGACGGCGAGCGCTACCTCATCGCGGTGCGCGGAAACACCCAGTGGGTCCGCAACATTCGCGTCGCAGGCGGCGGGGAGCTGCGTTTGGGCCGCAAGACCGAGAGCTTCACCGTCACCGAGATCGCCAACGCCGACAAGCTCCCCACCCTGCGCGAGTACCTGCGCAAGTGGGGCTGGGAAGTTGGCCAGTTCTTCCCCGGGCTGCCCAAGAACCCCTCCGATGCCGAACTCGCCGAGATCGCCCCGGGCGTGCCGGTGTTCCGCATCGCATAACTCACCGACGCTCCTACACCCGTTGCGCGCGTGTACACCC
>JABFVX010000259.1 GCA_013362555.1 Mycobacteriaceae bacterium | reverse complement strand
CCCGCACCCCTTCCAACACAACATCGCCCGATTCTAGTTTCACCCGAATCGCTAATCTACACCCGCAGCTGCGGGTGTATTTGCGCGATTCGGGTGCGACTGCCACCCGGCCGGTGTAAGGTTGGCGACTGCTCACGATGGGGGAGCAGGAGTTTCCGTGAAGAGTCACAGTCGCAGAGGCGTGGTTCGCGCCGCGATCACCGCCTTGCCGTTGGCAGTCGTTCTGGCGAGCGCGGACATCGCCGTCGCCGAACCGGTGCAACCCGGAGTAACCGTCTCCCCGGGCAAGCCCGGGGTGCGCAGCCAGCCCGGCATCACCACGGCGCCGCCGGGCAGAACGCCGCTGCCGGACGAGGTGGCTCCCGCGACGGACTACGCGCCGTCGCGTCCCATTCCGAAACCGCGGGTCGTGGCGCCCTACCGCCCTGAGCGGATGCACCCGCAGGCGCCGACCCCCATGCCGCGCGTCGCCCCGATCACGCCCCCGCCGGGCACCCTGCGCGCGGGGTACGTGATCGTCCCGGTCCCGGCCGGGCTGCCCGGGGTGCAGGAAGCGAACACCTTCTACGCCAACAAGGAAGCCGAGTGGTCGACCTACGCCCGCTCGATCGGCGTGCCTCCCACCCGCGCGGACCGCATCGCCTCGTTGGAGACCGGCGCCTACCTGCAAGCCGCCGTGAGCAATTGCCTCGTCGGCGGTGCGATGGGCGCCGTCGCGGGCACCATCGTCCCGCTGATCGGCACCGTCATCGGCGGCGTATTGGGCTGTGTGGCGGGCTACGCCCTCAACGAAGCACTCGTGCCCCTGGTCCCCCAGGCCATCGCCCTGGGCAAGGCCATGGGCCAGGTCTGAAGCTCCAGAATGTCCCATGACGTGCGCTCAACGCACGTCGCGGGTCATCCAGGAGGATTGCGGCGCCGAGCCTAGGGTGGAGTCATGGCGGACAGTATCTGGGACCTGGCAGACCTTGCCACTCCGATGGCAGTGCGCGTAGCCGCGACGCTGCGGGTAGGCGACCATATCGCCGCGGGCAGGACCAGCGCGGAGGCCATCGCCGCCGATGCCGGCGTCGACGCGCCGACGCTGGACCGGGTCCTGAAGCACCTGGTGACCGCCGGTGTGCTCACCACCGCCGACGGCGGCTACGGCCTGACCGAGCTCGGCGAGCAACTCCGCGGCGAAACCGGCGTCCGCGCCTGGCTCGACATCGACGGCGCGGTCGGCCGCGCCGACCTGTGCTTCGTCGACATGCTGCACACGGTGCGCACCGGCGAGCCTGCCTTCCCGCAGCGGTACGGCCGCGACTTCTGGGCGGACCTGGCTGCCGACCCGGTGCTGTCGGATTCTTTCGACGCGCTGATGGAACATCACGCGGACGAAGACAGGCGCGGCGTGGGCGGATCCTACGACTGGGGCTCGCTCGGCAGCATCGTCGACGTCGGCGGCGGCAACGGCACCTTGCTGACGGCGCTCCTGCGGCGCTACCCGCTGCTGCGCGGCACCGTCGTCGACCTCGCAGGCCCGGCAGCCGCAGCACGAAAAGCGTTCCACGACAACGAATTGTCCGATCGCGCCGATGCCGTCGCCGGCAGCTTCTTCGATCCGCTGCCCGCGGGCGCAGGCGGCTACCTGCTGTCGTCGGTCATCCACGACTGGTGCGACGAGGACGCCCGCGCCATCCTGCGCCGCTGCGCCGAGGCCGCGGCCCCCCGCGGGAGGGTGTTCGTGATCGAGACGATCGGCGCCGACGCCCATTCCCCCAGCACCGAGATGGACCTCCGCATGCTGGCCTACGTCAACGGCAAAGAACGCACCGCCGACGAGTACACCGCCCTCGCCGCGTCCGCAGGCCTGCGCACAGCCGCCCTCCACCCGGCGGGCCCCGAAGCCTGGATCCTCGAACTCACGCCGTAAACGCACCCTTTCCAGCCAGACGCACCGGAAATGGGCGCCTGAACGCGGTGCGGCTGACACAAAGGGGTGCGGCTGCAGTTCCGTCGGCGCAGCGGAATACCGGACTTCCGGTGCGGTGTTTCGCTGGGTATGAAAATCGGGATCAACACGTTCCTCACCGACGAGGGCATCGGGCCGACCCGGCTCGGCCCCGCACTGGAAGAACGCGGGTTCGAGTCTCTGTTCCTTGCCGAGCATTCGCACATCCCCGCGCGCCGGGCCAGCGCCTACCCCGGCGGCGGTGACCTGCCCCGGGTCTACTACCGGACCCTGGATCCGTTCGTCGCGCTCGCCGCCGCCGCCGCGGTGACCGAGCGGCTGGTTCTCGGCACCGGCGTCACGCTGCTGATCCAGCGGGACCTGATCCACACCGCCAAGGAAGTCGCCGCGCTCGACCTGATCTCGCGCGGTCGAGCCGTCTTCGGGGCGGGCGTGGGTTGGAATCGCGAGGAGATGGCCGACCACGGCACCGACCCGCGCACCCGAGGCGCGCTCCTGGACGAGCAGCTCGAGGCACTGATCGCGATCTGGACGGAGGATCTTGCCGAATACCACGGTCGCTTCGTCGAATTCGATCCCATGTACGCCTGGCCGAAGCCCGTGCAGCGGCCGCACCCGCCGATCTTCATTGGCGGCGGCGAAGCCGCCGCCAAGCGCGCGGTCCGCCACGGCGTCGGATGGATACCCAACGGAGCGCCCGACGCAACCGCAGCTCGAGCGCAGCTCGCGCTGTTCGACGGCGTCGATCTGCCCGTCGCGGTCACGCCCGCCGCGCCCGATCCGGCCATCCTCGACGTCTATGCCGAAGGCGGCGTCGAGCGCGTGACCTTCTTCCTGCCGACAGTCGCGGAATCCGACTCGCTGCGCACACTGGACGAACTCGCACCCCTGATCGACCGCTACCGCAGCTAGCCTGCGGCCCGTTGCCAGTGGCAGCTCAGCAGAGCGCACACTTTCCGCGGAAAATGCGCTCTTGCGCCGGTTTTCCCCGCAGAGTGTGCGCTCTACCGACCTCCACGGCCGATGATCCCGGTCCACTTGCCGGCTGATCCGTTGCCGCCGCCTGTCTGGCGGCGGCATTGGTCCCGTTCAGCCGCCTCGACCCGGAGCTGCTCGTCGACCGCAGCCACCAGGCCTTCGCGGACCCTCCGTCGGCCGGAAGCGGATCTGTGCAGACGCACGACCATAAGTTAGCATATGAACCTGTTGAATACAGACTTGTTCTGGCGAACTTTGATCGGATCCCGAGGAAGTGAACGGATGAATACTCGAGCTAACGTTTCGATGGTCGGGGCGTTCGGCGCCGCGGCGGCAGCCCTGGCTGTCGGCGTCGCGGGCTGCGGTTCCGACGACGCCTCGCCGTCGCCGGCCACCTCGGTCGCATCGACGAGCGCAGCGGCGACGCCCCTGTCTACCGACTACACGAGCCTGCTCCTGCGGCCGAGCGATATCGACGCAGGCTGGGAGTTGAAGACGGCCAAGCCCGAGGCAGGCGGCGTCACAGGCGTTTTCGGCAATAGCGCGGGCACTGAAAAAGTCAGTTCAGCCATCGTGGTGCGCGAGTCATCGGCCACCGCCGCTGCCGCCGTCGCGGCAGCCAAGGACGCCATCGCACGGAAAGCCGCAGGCGCTGCCTTTTCCTCTGTTGACGTCGGCACGGGCGGCGGCATCCTGGACGGCCCCGGCGCGACGACCGTTGTGGCGTTCAGCGAGGGCCGGGCCTTCGCGATACTCGAGTTCAACAGCAAAAGCGGTGAACGTGTCCCGGCCGACGTGGCGATCGAGATCGCGAGGAAGCAGGACGCCGCCATCAAGGCGGGCGTGAGATAGGAGCCCACCACTCAGTACCGCGCCTGAGTGCGAAGTCCAGAACGACCCGTGGGTTGCGCTTAGCGCAACCCACGGGTCGTTCTGGACTGGGAAGTCGGTCCCGCCGGGTCCGTGCGGCAATGGCCGACCTGCTGGACCACACGATCAATAGTGGAGAGTTCAAGAAGACTGAGGAGAAAAAAGCGGCCCAGGTCAATCCGGAAAACCGGTTTGACCTGGGCCTAGAGTAGCGGGGACAGGATTTGAACCTGCGACCTCTGGGTTATGAGCCCAGCGAGCTACCGAGCTGCTCCACCCCGCGTCGGTGTTTTGCAACGAGGAGAACATTACATAAACGACGCTGCAGAATGCAAATCGGGCGTCTACCTGCGTGTCGTCTGCCCGAAACCCGGCCGCGGGCGGCGGCGCGGCGTCCAGAACGACCCGTGACGTGCGTCCGGCGCAGTTCACGGGTCGTTCTGGACAGGGAGGCCGCTTGCGAGACCTCGCTCACGCAGCCCAATAGCCCTCTGTGAGCGGGTTTGCAACCGATATTCGGTGATCCGGAACACATTTTCGCCGTGAAGCCGCTCACATTACACGGACGTTATTCATCCGAAATCCGCCTCGCCTCGGACGTGGGCTACCTGGGTAAATTCAGGACAGCAGGAGTTATACAGACTACGAATTGATCGGTTTATCAAGACGTGATCTTGCCGAATTTGTCCGTTACGGTTCCGTGGCAGTTCGGACAACCTCGTCCGGACCACCGACCGATCCGCGGCTGCCAGACCCTCCCCTCGGATCGGATTTCCCAATATTCGCAGGGGGCAGGGGCGCCTAAACGGGCAGGCAGCCGCGGAGGAAATCACCATGTCTCACAGCCGAAAGCTCAGCAATAGCCGCGCGCTCGGATGGGCAGTTGTCACAGGTGCATTCGTCGCGGTTCCCGTGACCACGGCGACCGGCACCGCCTCCGCCGCAACCCACAATTGGGACGGCGTCGCCCGCTGCGAAAGCGGCGGCAACTGGGGAATCAGCACCGGAAACGGCTATTACGGCGGCCTGCAATTCAACTTGGGCACATGGCGGGCCAACGGCGGCGGCGGCATGCCGAACCACGCCAGCAAGGACGAGCAGATCCGGGTGGCGGAGAATGTACTTCGCACCCAGGGCGCCGGCGCATGGCCGGTCTGCGGGCAGTACCTGCGCAGCGGGGAATCTGCCCCGGCGCCCGCGCAGGCGCCCAAGCCCGCGCAGGTCCCGCCGGCGCCCGCGCAGGACCCCGCGGTCACCCGAACCAGGAACACGATCGAGGCGCTGGCCAAGCAGGCGGGCGTCGAGCCGCAGTTCAAACAGCTGCTGGCCCAGCATGGCCCCACGGTCGACCAGCTGGCCGCCCAGGCCGCCCCCGCGGTGGACCGCGGCCGCGCCGTCCTCGGAGACCTGGCCAAGCAGCACAAGCTCGACCCCCAGGTGCTCACCGCCACCGGCCTCCTGGAGCAGGTCGCCGGCCAGTAGCAACCA
>JABFVX010000023.1 GCA_013362555.1 Mycobacteriaceae bacterium | reverse complement strand
GCGCCTTCGGCCGCACCCGGGAGCCGAAGAGCACCTCGCGCGCGGTGAGCTGTTCGGTGGGCGGCAGCACCGCCCGCGCGGGCGTGCCGATCGCGGGCGGCCCGGCGACGGCGGGCGCCTCGGGATCGCGCCAGGGATCGCCGGGCTCCTCGGTGACCTCGGGTTCGGCGGCGTACGGGTCGCGCTGGAGCACCTCGGTCGAGCCCGAGGGCCTGCTGAACGCTTCGGCGAGAACGGGATCGGGCGGCCGCACGGTCACCCCGGACTGCGGTTCGCCGCGCCGGTCGACCGCGCTGAAAGACCCGTCGTGGCCCTCGGGACGACCGAACGCCTGCACGGTGGCGTCGTCCACGGCCGGCCGGTACACCGGCCGGGCCCGAAGCACAGGCGCATCGGGCGGCCGCAGGTTCGAGTCGTCAGCCGCGTTCCCCACCTGCACCGAATCCCGATTTTCCGAACTCACCAGACGAACTCTACTGAATCATGTGTCCGCCGTGCGGGCAGCCGCTGGAAGTCAGAACTTCCTGAACGACCCGTGACGTGCGTTGGGCGCAACTCATGGGACATTCTGGAGGTTAGAGGCTCCAGCGCTTGCGGCGCTGGGGGCGGCGCTTGGGGGCGGGCGGCTCCGGGTGTGCCTGTTCGAAGGGCGGCGGCAGGGTCGAAATAGCGGTGGGAATGCCGGACAGCGTGCCGAGCAGGTCCGAGGGCGCCGACACCTGCGCCGCCTGCTGCAGCGCGAGCCGGGCTTGCTGCTGCGCCTCCACCTCGGCCGCGCATTCCGGGCAGATCGCCAGGTGCTGGGCGGCGCGCATGTGTGCGGTCATCCGCAACTCGCCGTCGACGAAGGCGACGATGGCTTCGCCCGCGAGGTGCTCGATCGGGCCGAACTGAACGGAGCCGAGCCGAGCCGCGCTCAGTCGGGCGGTGCCGAACGAGGCGAACACGGCGGAACGATTCAGGCGCGACGGGGGGTGCTGGTCGCCGCTCATCGTTCCTCCATCGGTCGAGGTGACTGTCCGAAAGGCGCCGGATCGACACCGGGGCCCTTTTCAGGTTAGCGAGTCCGCGGCACTACTCGGCGCCCGCGATCGCAACCGCCTCGGCGACGCTCTGCGCGCCGTGCCGGGCCAGGTGGTCGCGCAGGGCCTGGCGGCCGCGGTGGATGCGGCTGCGCACGGTGCCGAGCTTCACTCCGAGCGTGGCGCCGATCTCTTCGTAGGAGAGCCCCTCGATGTCGCACAGCACCACGGCGGCGCGGAACTCCGGCGCCAGCGAGTCCAGCGCGGCCTGCAGTTCGTGGCCGAGACGGGCGTCGTGGTAGGTCTGCTCCGGACCGGGGCCGTCGGCCGGGACGCGGTCGTAGTCCTCCGGCAGCGCCTCCATCCGGATGCGGCTGCGGCGGCGCACCATGTCCAGGAACAGGTTCGTGGTGATGCGGTGCAGCCAGCCCTCGAAGGTGCCTGGCTGGTAGCTCGACAGCGACCGGAACACCCGGATGAACGTCTCCTGGGTGAGGTCCTCGGCGTCCTGCGGATTCCCGGCGAGCCGGTAGGCCAGCCGGTACACCCGGTCGGCATGCTCGCGCACCAGTTCGTCCCAGGACGGCATGGCCGCCTGGCCGCCGGTGGCGTCGAAGGCGGCGGTGCCGGTCAGCTCCTCGGGCTCGGGCGCAGGCTCGGGCTGCGCGACCGGCTCCTCCGCCTGTGCGGAACCTGCCAGAGTGACGCCGCGGGCCGAATCCGGAAGTTCGTACCCTCCGCGGCTGCCGATCGACGCGCGCGCTGTAGTCACCATGAGCTGCTGCACCTCCTTATCGGACCGCATCCCGCAGGTGTCGCCGTGTTCGGCGTACAACCCGGCGCGGGCGGAACTTGTTCCCGCGTGCGTGTTGCGGTCGCCGGCCGGTGGCCGGCTTTTCGGTGTCACCGAGTCTCGCGGTCGCCGATATGTCGGGTATGTGAGAAACCTAAGCTTCGACTGAGAGTTAAGCCGAATTGCTACCGCGCCTGGTTATAGCCTTCGCTGTGTGGTTTCGAATTCCGGGGCGTCCAATGCCGAGCGAACGCTGACCTATGTCGAGGAGTCCGTCGTCGAAGACGACATACTCCGTGCCGCGCGGGAGCGGGCCGAAGATCTGGGCGCGGCCCCGGTACCTCCGGCTGTAGGGGCGCTGTTGAGCATATCCGCCCAGATGGTCGGAGCCAAAGCAGTGGCGGAGGTGGGCACCGGGGCGGGCGTCAGCGGGCTGTGGCTGCTCGACGGGATGCGCACCGACGGCATTCTCACCTCGATCGACTCCGAACCGGAGCACCAGCGCGCGGCGAAAGCGGCCTTCCGGTCAGCCGACATCGCGCCCTCGCGCACCCGGCTCATCAACGGCCGTGCCGCCGAGGTGTTGTCCAGGCTCGCCGACGACGCCTACGACCTGGTATTCCTGGACACCACGCCGCTGGAGCACCCGCTCTACATCGAGTACGCCGTGCGGCTGCTGCGCCCCGGCGGCGCCCTGCTGATGCATTACGCCCTGCTCGGCGGGAGTGTGTCCGACCCGGCCCAGCGCGACCCGGCGACACTGGCCATCCGCGCCGCCGCCCGCGCCGTCGCCGACAACCCCACCATGACCAGCGTCCTCATCCCCCTCGGCGAGGGCCTCCTCTGCGCCTCCCGCTGCCGCGACTGACACCCAGCAGACGCACGCCTTCTTGCCAAACGCACCGGAATCAGCTGACTGATTCCGGTGCGCTTGGCAAGAAGGCGTGCGTCTGGGCAATCCCGTAAAGAATGCGTCAGGGTCTGGGTGTTTTGCGGGGTCGGGGATTGAACGGGTGTATAGCATGTTGAACGTGCGTTCAATACGGGATCGGGGCGATGATCTGACTACGCGGGCACGGATCCGCGAGGCGGCGATCTCGGTGTTCGGGGAACAGGGCCTCGCCACCGGGATCCGGGCGGTCGCCGCGGCGGCGGGGGTGTCGCCGGGGCTGGTCAACCACCATTTCGGATCCAAGGACGGGCTGCGGGCGGCCTGCGACGCACGCGTGCTGGAGATCATTCGCGACGAGAAGCTCAAGGCGATCGGCAAGCCGTCCCCGGCGGGCATGATCGACGCCCTCGCCGAGATCGAGGTGTACGCCCCGGTGGTCGCCTACATGCTGCGCAGCTTCCAGGCGGGCGGGCCGCTCGCGGCCGCCCTGCTCGAGCACATGGTCGAGGACGCGGTCGCCTACAGCCAGGTGGCGGTGGACAACGGCACGCTCAAACCCAGCCGGGACCCGGAGGCCAGGGCCCGGTATCTGGTGCTCTGCCATGTCGGGGCCATGAACCTCTACTTGCAGCTTCGCGAACAGCGCGAAGGAAAGCTGGACTACCGCAAGGCGATCCGCGACCTCTCCGATGAGATCAGCTTCCCCGCAATGGAGCTCTACGCCCAGGGCATGCTGACCGACCCCTCCGTATTGGACATGTTCACGAACAGGAAGGAGAAATGATGTCTGCTGTCATCGAAATCCAGGACCTCCGCAAGAAATTCGGCCACGTCGCCGCGCTGGACGGCCTCGAGCTCGAGGTTCGCGAGGGCGAGGTCCACGGTTTCCTCGGGCCGAACGGCGCGGGCAAAACGACCACGCTGCGCATCCTGCTCGGGCTGCTGCGCGCCACGTCCGGCACCGCGCGGCTGCTCGGCCGCGACCCGTGGACGGACGCCGTCGCGCTGCACCGCGAAATCGCTTATGTGCCGGGCGATGTCACGCTGTGGCCATCGCTGTCCGGCGGGGAGATCATCGACCTGCTCGCCCGCATGCGCGGCGGACAGGCCGACCCGAAGCGGCGCGCCGAACTGATCGAGCGCTTCGAACTCGATCCGCGCAAGAAGGCCCGCGCCTATTCGAAAGGCAACCGGCAGAAGGTCGCGCTGATCTCCGCGCTCGCGTCGAACGCCCGGCTGCTGTTGCTCGACGAGCCAACCTCCGGGCTGGATCCGCTGATGGAGCACAACTTCCGGGAGACCGTGCGCGAGGCGAGCGAGCGGGGCGCCACCGTGCTGCTGTCCAGCCACATTCTGTCCGAAGTAGAGCAGCTGTGTGAGCGGGTGACCATCATCCGCGCGGGGCGCACCGTGGAGGCGGGCTCGCTCGCACAGATGCGGCACCTCTCGCGCACCTCGATCACCGCCGAGATGATCCGCGAGCCCGCCGATCTCAGTGCCATCGCGGGCATTTCGGACCTGGACGTCAGCGATCACACCCTGCGCTGCCAAGTGGACAGCGAGCATCTCGGCGAGCTCATCCGCGCCCTCGGCGACGCCGGCGTGCGGAGCCTGGTCAGCGCGCCGCCGACCCTGGAAGAGCTGTTCCTGCGGCATTACCACACCGAGGTCTCGACGCCCGCGGACTCACCGGAAGAGGTGCCCGCATGACCGCCGTCACCTGGGATCACGTCGGAAAGCACACGGCCACTCCGGTTTCCGCCGATTTCGCGGGCACGTTCCGGCTGCTGCGCCTGTACGCGCGGCGGGACCGGGTGGTGCTGCCGCTGTGGGTGCTGGCGCTCGGCCTCAGCGTCGGGCCGGTCTACGTCGGATCGGTCAACGACCTCTACAGCACCCAACAGCAGCTCGACACCTACGCGCACTCGATCGCGAGCAGTCCCGGGCTGATCGCCATGTACGGCCCGATGCTCGGCACCAGCCTGGGGGCTGTCTCGCTGTGGAAGGCCGGTTTTCAGTTCACGATCATCGCGATCGCGGCCGTCCTCACGGTGATTCGGCATACCCGCGTCGAAGAGGAAACCGGCCGTGCCGAACTCGTCGGCGCGACTCGCATCGGCCGCTTCGCGAGCCTGACCGCCGCGCTGCTGCTCACCGGGCTCGGATCGGTGCTCGTCGGCCTGCTGTCGTTCGCCTCCATCGCGTCACAGCCCGTGCCCGCCGCCGGTGCGGCGGCGTTCGGCGCCGCGATGGCGGCGTCCGGGCTGCTGTGGGCCGGGGTGGGCGCCGTCGCCGCCCAGGTGGCGAGCACCGCTCGGATTGCCCGCCAGCTCGCCCTCGGCGTGCTGGGCATCGCGTTCGTGCTGCGGGCCGTCGGCGACGTGGGCAGCGGCACGCTGTCGTGGCTGTCGCCCCTGGGCTGGTGTCAGCAGATCCGGCCGTTCGCCCAGGAGCGCTGGTGGGTGCTGGCGCCGCTGGTCGTTGCCGCCACGGCGGCGACGGCAGCGGCGTACGTGCTGTTGCGCGGCCGCGACGTCGGCGCGGGCCTGATCGCCGACCGCGCGGGCCCCGCCAACGCGTCGGCGAC
>JABFVX010000388.1 GCA_013362555.1 Mycobacteriaceae bacterium | reverse complement strand
AGAGCCACGATCGCGTCGACGTCGTGCGCTTCCCAGGCGTCCAGATAGCGCTGGGCCAGAGCCGACATGTCCAGTGCCTGCAGTGAAGTCGTCATCGGTGGTACCTCCGTTCGGGGTGAACACAGCCGACCTTAGGGCATACGATCGTATGCGTCAATGCATACGGACGTATCTTCAGATACGATCGTATACATGACTCGAACTGGCGACGCCCGGCGAACCGCCGTGCTGGACCGGGCCATGCACGTCGCGTCGGTGAACGGCCTCGAGGGCTTGTCGCTCGGCGGGTTGGCCGACGAATTGCGGACCAGCAAGAGCGGCATCCAGACGCTGTTCGGCACCAAGCAGGACTTGCAGCTGGCGATTGTCGAGTCCGCGGTGGAGGTGTTCGACCGCACTGTGCGCAAACCGTCGCGGACCGAGCCGGGCTCCCCCGCCTGCGCGCACTGATGTCGCGATGGTTCGACTATTTGGAGTTCTTCGACGGGGGCTGCCTGTTCGTGGCCGCCGCCAGCGAACTCGACGGCCGATCCGGGCCAGTGCGCGAGGCCGTCGCCCGCGCCATCGACAACGGCAACGCCCTGCTGCGCCGGGAGATCGAGCTCGCGACCCGCCTCGGCGAACTGCCCTCCGACACCGACGCCGACCAGGTCGCCTTCGAACTGCACGCACTGCTGCTCAAAGCCAATCACGACCGACGGCTGTTCGACCGCCCGGAGGCGGTCGAACGCGCCCGCCGCGCCGCCGACCGCCTCCTCACCGGAAGGTAAAACTCCAGAACGACCCGTGAGTTGCGCCTGGCGCAACTCACGGGTCGTTCTGGAGGCCGGTCAGGCTCCCATCGGCTTGCCGAACAGAGCGAGCACGCTTTCACCGAGGGTGGACATGGCGTACGGGAGCACGCCGGGCAGCGCGGCTTGCGAGGCGACGTCGGCGGTGACGCAACCCTGTTGCGCGGCAACGCCGTCCAGCCGATCCCGCAGCCACAGCAACGCGGCGGGGCCACCGGTCACCTCGGCCACGACATGTTCGCTGGCCCAGTCCCTGGTGTACCGCACGCTCGCCCGCGGATCCCGGCAGTAGGCGTCGACCAGCTGATTGGCCGAGCCGAGCGGGAGGATTTCGTCCCACTGCGAGTGCCACAGGAACATCGGCATGTCCGGAACCGACCTGCCCAGGCGGGTTTCGTCGACGAGCTTGACGACCTCCGGGTGCAGCATGGGATCGCCCTGCGTGCGCAGCATTGCCTTCATGTTCATGAACGGCAGCACCGCGGACTGATACTGCACGCACAGCGGCGATTTCACCACGGCCAGCGCCTTTCCCAGCGGGTCCAGGTGACCGTCGAGGAATCGGCTGAAGTCCGGGTACTCCCGCGCCAGGCCGAGCACCGCGGCCATCACCAGTCCGGCGGTGGCCTGGTTGTTCGCCATGGTCAGCGCCGCGCCGAGATCCGGCCCGTTGCCGCCGGTGGCCGCGCCGACGATACGGAGCTCAGGGGCGTAGGAACGCTTGAGCTCAGCGGCCCAGCCGGTCGCCAGGGAACCGCCCGAATAGCCGTACATCCCGACGGGCGCCCGCGTGCCGACCCCGAGCGGACCGAACGAGGTCGCGGCCCGAATCCCGTCCAGCGTTATCCGCCCGGCCAGCGGCCCAGCCGCATAGGCCGAGTTCGGCCCCTGGTGGTCCGGGATGACCACCGCCCAGCCTTGCTGCAGCGCCGCTTGGGCGAAAAGGAACTCCGCGCCCGCGACGATCTGCCCGGCGAACGGTGCGATCGAAAGGTGTTGCAGCGCATAGGACGGCGCGCAGTACTGCGACAGCGAGTCCTCTGCGATCTGCACCGACAACAGCTTGCGCGGCTCCGGGCGGGCGCCGCGCGGCTTGATCATCGTCGCGACTGCCGGAATTGCCTGGCCCAGATGATTATTCGAGCGGTACGACACCAGCCATGCATCGACATTGAGCGGAAAGAGCGAAAAGTCGGCGACGTGGATCTCACGCACCGCGATGATCCCGCCCGGCGCGGTCGCCGCCACCACATCGGCGGGCGGGCTGTAGAACCCGGCGTCGAACTCCGGCGGCAGCGGCACCTGCGGCGCCGGCTGCACAGAAGGCTCCGGACGCGGCAGCGGTTGCCCCGACGCCGGGCCCGCGCCGAACAACGCGGCGCACACCCCCACCGACAAGGCCGCCAGCCGAATCGACGTGCGCATATTCCCCAAGGTCCCCATCGACCATCCCTCTCGACACAAGTGTGAAACTATCGAGTCTCACTTTTTGCGACTATGTCACACAACTGTCTGGGTCGCAAGGGTGCTGCGGCTGCGTCAGTTGCGGACGATGAGGGCCGTGATGACCGGGCCGAGCACGTCGACCAACTCGGCGACCGGCGGCCGCGGATCGGCCAGGATCCATTCGTGCGCAATGCCGTTGACCGCGCCGTTCAGCGCGCTGGTGGCCAGGACCAGGGACCCGCGGGTCTTCGCCTCCGGTCCGGCGACCGCCGTCAGCACGCTGCCGAAGACGGTGGCCCAGGCATGCCTGCGGTCGCGGCGGTGCCGCTCCATGGCGTCGCTGACGCCGACGACTTCGACGAACGCCACCTTCGCGCGGCACGGGTCGGACCCGACCGAATCGAGGTACGCCGTGAGCAGCACGGTGACCGACTCCTCCAGGTCGAGCTCCGGCCCGAGCCCGGCGGCCGCCGTGACGACCGCGGCGGCGGCCGCGTCCTGTATGTGGTCGTAGGCGGCGACGAGCACCTCTTCGCGGGTGTCGAACACCTCGTAGAACTGACGCTTGGACAGCCCCGCCGCGGTGCACAGCTCAGCGAGGGTGCAGTTGGCGTAGCCGCGCTCGGCGAACATCCGGATGGCGGCGGCGACGAACCGCCGGTGGCGCTCAGCGACGCGCTCGGCGAGCGCCCGCCCGCCGTATTGCCGCTCCGCCGAAGTCACCAGTCAACCGTATCCGAACCCCGCACACTCTCCAGAATGACCCGTGACGTGCAGCCAACGCACGTCACGGGTCATTCTGGAGATCAGGTAGCTCCGGCGGTGTCGTGTCGCGGGGTCGCAACTCGGCGGTCGTTCTGGGCTCGGGGCGCGCGGCATGGGCCACTCGGTGACGATTCGACGAGTCATGGCAGGCGCGGCAGGTGCGGTTCTCGTCCTTGCCGGGATGAGTTGCGCTCCGGCGCAGGCCGATCCGGTCGCGGCGGCGATCTGGCCGAACGGGCCGGTGGGCTGGGACACCTATCGCAGGCTGGATGAACTGCCGTATCTTGCGCCCGGGTCGCACACGATGCAGACCTCCAGCGTGGACAAAGCAGGCAAGAACAACGACGGCGCGGGCGGCCCGCTGCACGCGGGCGGAGTCGGGCTGGTCGTCGCGGAGGACCGCGGGCCCGGCGAGATCGATTCGATCTGGTTCACCACACGCGACTACGGCGCCGTGCGGGCCATGGGCAACATCCGGATCGAGCTGGACGGCGCCACCGTGGTGGACGCTCCGCTGCAATCGCTCGTCGACGGCAAGCTGGGGGCGCCGTTCGTCTATCCGCTGGTCGCCAATGCCGAGCAGTCGCCGGGCGGGGTGTACGTCAAGGTGCCCATGCCCTATCGGCACGACATGCGGGTCAGCGTGGCGAAGGAACTGCAGTACTACCACGTGGACTACCGCCATTTCGACACGCCGGACGGAGTGCGGACCTTCGACCGCGCCGACCGGGCGGGCGATGTGCTGGCCATGCTGCGGGCCGCAGGCGCCCGCGATCCGAAGCCCGCTGCGCCGGGGATCGCCACCGGCCGCACCGTCGATCTGCAGCCCGGCGAAAGTACCACCGTCGCAACATATCTCGGACCAGGTAGCATCCGCTCGCTGGTATTGCGCGGGCTGGACGCGGCGGCGCGGGCCGGGCTGCGGCTGCGCGTCGGCTTCGACGGGAGGACCCTGGTGGACTCGCCGGTCGGCGAGTTCTTCGGCGCCGGGGTGGCGGCCCGGGACGTGCGCGCGCTGCTGTTCGCGGCGGACGCGCGCTCCGCGGGCGGCAGCGCGGTCTCCTGGTGGCCCATGCCTTTCGCGGCGGGCGTGCACGTCGACCTGGTCAACACCGCCGCCGCTCCGGTGCGCGGCATCGCGGCACAGGTCACCATCGCCCCCGACGTCCGCTGGGCCGCGGCGCTGGCGACCGGGCGCGCCGGGTATTTCACCGCGCGCTCGCACAGCGGGCCGACCAACCCGCACCGGGACTGGCCCATTGCCCACGAGTTCGGTCCCGGCAAGTTCGTCGGCCTCAGCCAGACGTTCCGCGGCAAGCGGATCGACACCGGCTACATGCCGAAAGCGCCGTTCTTCCTGGAAGGCAACGAGCACGTGCACGTCGACGGCTCGCCCGCCCCGCAGCTGAACGGCACTGGCACCGAAGACTTCTACGAAGCGGGGTGGTACTTCCGCAAAGGCACGGCCTACAGCGCCCCGCTCACCGGCATGCCGGGCGTCCACGCCGGCCCGCCCTGCCCCGACTACTGCCTCAGCGCGTACCGGCTCATGCTGGCCGAGTCCGTCAATTATCGTCTCGCGCTGCGCTTCGGCATGGAGCACGGGCCTGCCAACGATCAACCGGCCGAGTACAGCTCGACCGCGTTCCTCTACACCTCACCACTCGCTGTGGCCGCCCATTTGCGGTGACCCGGACCGCGGCAACCCAGGCGGAGAACCGAATTACAGCATTCGGGCGGCTATCATGGCCGGCACAGGGTTCAATTGCCTTCAATCACGTCGGAAGAGATGAGGTTGAGCGGTGGGTGACGATCGCTATGGTCGCTCCGACCCCGGCTCTGCTCGTCCCCGCAGGCGCGACGACGACGAGGAGCCGCAGAAGTCGCGGCACGCGGACCCGAACCGACCTGATTCCGGCATGATCTCCGTGCGCGATCTGGTGGCGCGGGTCGAGCGGGAGAAGCCCGCGCAGACCGGCGGAATCCTGTTCCCCAGCGGCGCAATTCCGCGCGCGGCCAACTCGCCGCAGAGCGGTCCGTTCCCGGCGGCGGCAGGCCCGCCGCCGCAGCCAGAGCCGCCTACCGAGCAGATTCCGCGCATCACCGTCCCGCCGACCCCGGACCAGGAGCCGCCAGGGCCCGCCGCGCCCGTCCGGGCAGTCGCGCTGCGCGGCGCCGGGCGAACGGCGGCCGCCCCCGCCGCCGTGGCGGCCTTTGCGGCAGCCGGTCACGGCTGGGGCAAGCTGCACGCCTCGGACGCCGGCTACAACCGGGTAGCGGCATTGAATCCGCATTCGGCCGGGGGTGGT
>JABFVX010000254.1 GCA_013362555.1 Mycobacteriaceae bacterium | reverse complement strand
GCGACAGCACCTGCATGACCCGCTCGATCTCCTTCGAGCGGCCGATGACCGGGTCCAATTTGCCTTCGAGCGCGGCCTGGGTCAGGTTGCGGCCGAACTGGTCCAGGACCAGCGACGTGGACGGGGTGCCCGCCTCGCGGCCGCCGGTGCTCTCGGCGGCTTCCTTGCCCTGGTAGCCCGAGAGCAGCTGGATGACCTGCTGCCGCACGCGGTTCAGGTCGGCGCCGAGCTTGACCAGCACCTGAGCCGCCACGCCCTCGCCCTCGCGGATGAGGCCGAGCAGGATGTGCTCCGTGCCGATGTAGTTGTGGCCGAGCTGCAGCGCCTCGCGCAGGCTCAGTTCCAGCACCTTCTTGGCGCGCGGAGTGAACGGGATGTGCCCGGACGGGGCCTGCTGGCCCTGCCCGATGATCTCCTCGACCTGGCTGCGCACCCCCTCCAAGGAAATGCCCAGCGACTCCAGCGACTTCGCCGCGACGCCCTCGCCCTCGTGGATGAGGCCGAGCAGGATGTGCTCCGTGCCGATGTAGTTGTGGTTGAGCATCCTGGCTTCTTCCTGTGCCAGGACCACAACGCGCCTCGCGCGGTCAGTGAACCGTTCGAACATGTTCTCCCTCACTTCCTGCCGCGGCACTTGGGGACTGGATCGCCCCCGGCGAGACCGACCCACCATCCACTCTAGTGGGCGAGGTCTGCGCCTGCCTGTCACCCTATGGCGTCGACGCGACCTGTCTGGATAACGCTAGTCCTGCCCGAGTCGTTTCCGACGACCGGTACGCCGAGAGCGAACAACCTTCCAGAATGACCCATAAAGTGCGTCTTGCGCTGCGAAGCCTCGGCCCGGGGAGGCAGCTTGCGTAAGAGCGTGCTCGAGAACTCGGGTAGCAGGGTTGTAAACCTCCAGAATGACCCGTGACGTGCATCCAACGCACGTCACGGGTCATTCTGGAGGTTTGCAACCCAGCTACAACGATCCGTGAGGGGCGGCCACCGCACTCCGTGGGTCGTACTGGACGTTCTCAAACACTCACTAACATCGCAGGGCCTCGCCGGCAGCGCCATTGGATTCCGCACGTCGCGGGTCATTCCGTAAGCTGTGGAAACGGACCGCCGGCCCGGGCGAGTGTCAACTCACCGGGCCGGCGGTCCGATTTCGGCGTTGTTACCCTACTGACGCCTTAAGCCTGGGCGGCCTTGTTGTACGCATCGGTGATGTCGGCGGAGATACGCCCCCGAGCCGACACCTTGTGACCGTTTCGGCGAGCCCACTCGCGAATAGCGGCACTCTGTTCCCGATCTACTGCGACCCGGCTTTTCGACGATGTGCCCGAACCGGCGGCCTTCACCCGACGCCGGCCGCTGAGGCGACGCGCACTGCTGACCCAGATCTCGAGTTCTTTGCGCAGCTTCGCTGCATTAGCCGCCGACAGATCGATTTCATACGAAACGCCGTCCAGGCCGAACTCGACAGTCTCGTCCGCAGGTGCCTCGCCGTCAACGTCATCGATCAGGGTAACAGTGACCTTCTTAGCCATGAGATGACTGTCCTCTCGATTAGTGCGGTACCCGAGTGCTGGGATTTACTTCGTCGTGGTCAGAGTAACCCTGGATTTCGAAATTTCCAAGGCGGAAGTAAAATCTCTCCGAACAGACCTAAGTAGCTCAGCGACCAAGTGGGCGCACTATTGGGAACAGGATGGTTTCCCGGATTCCGAAACCGGTCAGCGCCATCAACAGGCGGTCGATTCCCATACCTGTCCCGGTGGTCGGAGGCATACCGTGCTCCATGGCGGCGAGGAACTCCTCGTCCAGCACCATGGCCTCGTCGTCACCGCCCGCCGCAAGGCGGGCTTGATCGGCGAATCGCTCCCGCTGTACTACCGGGTCGACGAGCTCGGAATAGCCGGTGGCGAGTTCGAATCCGCGGACGTAGAGATCCCACTTCTCGGTAACCCCCGATTTGCTGCGATGCTGCCGCGTGAGTGGAGACGTCTCCACCGGGAAGTCGCGTACGAATGTTGGTGCATGCAGCCGGTCACCGTAGCAGAACTCCCACAACTCTTCGACAAGTTTCCCGTGACCGTAGCCTTTGTCAGGTGGAATTTCCAGTCCAACCCGGTCCGCGATGCGCAATAATTCGTCGACTGACGTTTCCGGCGTGATCTGCTCGCCCAGCGACTCGGACAGTGACGGGTACATCTCGACGGTCGTCCACTCGCCGCCCAGATCATATTCGGAACCGTCCGCAAGGGTAACTGTCGTGGTACCGAACACCTCGGTCGCCACTTCCTGGATCAATTCCCGCATCATCGCCGCGGAATCATCATATGTCCCATAAGCCTCGTACGTCTCCAGCATCGCGAATTCCGGAGAATGCGTGCTGTCGGAGCCTTCGTTGCGGAAGTTGCGGTTGACCTCGAATACCTTCTCTATCCCCCCGACCACGCAGCGCTTCAGGAACAACTCCGGCGCGATCCGCAGGTAGAGGTCCATATCGAGAGCATTGGACCGGGTGACGAACGGGCGTGCGGCGGCCCCGCCGTGCAGGGTTTGCAGCATGGGCGTCTCGACCTCGAGGAAGCCGCGCCGCTCCAGCGCGTTGCGCAGCGCCCGCACCACGGCCACACGTTTGCGGGCCATTTCCCGGGCCTCCGGCCGAACGATGAGATCGACGTATCGCTGCCGGACGCGCGTCTCCTCGCTCATATCCTTGTGCGCCACCGGAAGCGGGCGCAGCGCCTTTGCGGCCATATCCCACGAGTCCGCGAGCACGCTCAATTCCCCGCGGCGGGAGCTGATCACCTCGCCGTGGACGTGGACGAAATCACCGAGGTCGACGTCGGCCTTCCAGTCCGCGAGGCGTTCCGCGCCGACGCCCGCGAGGCTGACCATCACCTGAAGCTGCGTGCCGTCGCCCTCTTGCAGCGTGGCGAAACAGAGCTTGCCGGTATTGCGGGCGAAGATCACCCGGCCGGCGACTCCCACGTGCGTCCCGGTCGTCGCGTCCGCGGGCAGCTCGCCGTATTCGGCCCGAATCTGCGCCAGCGTGTGCGTGCGCGCGACCAGCACCGGGTAGGGCTCAATTCCCGCCGACAGCAACCGCTCCCGCTTGTCCTTGCGGATGCGGATCTGCTCGGGCTCGTCCACTGAGTCGCCCACCTGCTTCGCGGCTTCGCCCACCTGCTTGGTCGCTTCGGTCACGACGGGATAGATTACACGCGCCGCAGAGCGTCCAGAACGACCCGCTGAGTGCGTTGGGCGCAACTCATGGGTCACTGTGGAGGTTAGAGGGCGGCTATTTCGGCGGCGGTGCGGCGGAAATGGGGTGCGCCGATCGCGACCTCGCCGAGGCCTTCGGCCCGCAGGGCCTGATATCCGCCGATCAGGTCGGTCGCCCGGTGCAATCCCAAACTCTGCAGCGACGCCGCGGCCAGGCTGGAGGTATATCCCTGCGAGCACACAATGACCCATTCCACGTTGTGATCGACAGCCAAAGCCAGTCGCGCGGAACTGGCGGGATCGAGCCGCCATTCGAGCACATTGCGCTCGATCGCCAGCGCGCCGAGCAGACTGCCCTCGGCGGCGCGCTGGGCCTGCGGCCTGATGTCGACCAGCAGGGCGCCGCGGGCGACCGCGGCGGGCATGTCCTGCGGACGCAGCCGAGTCAGGCCGGAGCGCGCGGACGCGAGCATCTGGTCGACGGTCAGTCGGGAAATGGGGGAAGCGGCGATTGCGGACAGCATCGGCGGAATCTCCAGGAGTGGGTGCTGGGTCTCGTCAAAGACGGGTCAGGGCGGCATTCAGCCCCGACAACACTCCTGTGCGATCACACGGTTACCCACGGCCGCAAGCCTAGCAAAACCGCTCCCGGCCGCCCAGCCACGGGTGGCGGCGGAGTCTATTTTTTGGCTTTCTTGTTGCGTTCGTAGACCAGACGCAGGCCGGTGAGGGTGAGGTGGCGTTCGTGGTTGGTGATGGTCTCGGATTCCTCGACGACGAGGCCCGCGGCGTCGCCGGTGGCGACGACCGGCACGTCCGGGGCGGCGAACTCCGCGAGCTCGTCGCGGATGCGGTCCACCAGGCCGTCCACCAGGCCCGCGAAGCCGAAGACCGCACCGGACTGCATGCACTCGAACGAGTTCTTGCCGATGACCGCCCGGGGGCGGACCAATTCCACCTTCCGCAGTTTGGTGACGCCGATGAGAGCGTCGACCGACACCTCGACGCCGGGGGCGATGATCCCGCCGAGAAACTCGCCCTTGGCCGACACGACGTCGACCACCGTCGCCGCGCCGAAGTCGACCACGATCGCTGGACCCTGGTGCAGATGATGCGCGGCAAGGCAATTGGCGATGCGGTCCGGGCCGACTTCCTTCGGATTGTCCACCAACAGCGGTATTCCGGTGCGCACGCCCGGTTCGATCAGGACGTGCGTCATGTGGTCGAAGTACCTGGCCAGCATCTGCCGGATCTCGACCGTCACCGGCGGCGCGGTCGACAGCGCGCTCACGCCGGTGACTTCGTCGATGTGCCCGCCGAGCAGCCCGCGCACCTGCAGGGCGAGCTCGTCGGCGGTGTGCAGCGGGTTGGTGTGCATCCGCCAGTTCCGCACCAGCGTGGCGTGTCCGCCGCTGCCCGAGAACAGGCCGAGCTCGATCCTGGTGTTGCGGACGTCGATGGCCAGCAGCATGGCGGCCGCCCTAGTTCACGGTGCTCATGGCGATGCTCGCGAGGCCCTGCGGCGTTGCGCCCGCTGCCTCCTCGGGCCCTGAGCTCGCCGCCGCGGTTGTGAGTGTGCGCGGGGTGACCAGTCCGGAGCCCTCCGGCGCGTGGGCCGGGTCGGAACCGAGTTCGACCGGCCGGTTGCGATCGTCCACGAACACCACCTTCGGCTGGTAGTCGCGCTGCTCGCGCTCGTCCATCATGCCGTAGGAGATGAGGATGACCAGGTCGCCCGGGTCGACCAAATGGGCTGCGGCGCCGTTGATCCCGATCACGCCGGACCCGGGCGCGCCCTCGATCACATAGGTCTCCAAGCGGGCGCCGTTGGTGATGTCCACGATGGCCACCTGCTCGCCCTCCAGCAGATCGGCGGCCCGCATCAGGTCCCGGTCGACCGTCACCGATCCCACGTAGTGCAGGTCGGCATGGGTCACCGTGGCGCGGTGGATCTTCGACTTCATCATGGTGCGCAGCATCGTGTGCCTTTCTCTGTGGTCGACCCCGCTACGCGGTGGCCGCCGGACTTCCGTTTCGGGCGACGCCCGGGTGGCCGTCGATCTTCCCGCCGACCGTGACGGCCGTGTTGTCGATGAGCCTGGTC
>JABFVX010000387.1 GCA_013362555.1 Mycobacteriaceae bacterium | reverse complement strand
CGTCGAGGTGCACCGCCGCCACAACCGCTACGGCAGGCACCACCGCCACAACGACCGGTACTGCTGGGACCGCTGGGACCAGCGCTGCGACCGGAACTGGGACCGGAACTGGGACCGCCGCAACGGCCCCGGCTGGAACCAGCCGGGCATTCCCAACCCCGGCCCCCGCCCGTTCGGCAGCAGCTAGCCCCGACTCCCGTACGTCCACACCGGGATGCGCGGGCCGCCGACCAGCACCCGCAGGTTTCGCAGAAGTTCGGCGTAATGTCGAAAGTGGTCGGGAAACAAGTTCGAAGGACGCGCGGTAAACGTGCAGTTGACGCGTGCTCAAAGGAGAAGAGTCCCTATGTTGCATATTCCCCGATTAGCCGCCGCGACCGTCATGGCCGCGGCCTTGGTCACCGCCCCGGTCGCCGCCGCGACCGCCAAGGCCGATCCGGTCGCGCCGCCCGCGCAGTCCGACACCCAGTTCGCCCGTGACAACAGCGGACCCGACACCACCTACGACGACATCGGTCGCCGGGGCCGCAACAACGGCTGGAACGGTCGTAACAACGGCTGGAACAACGGCTGGAACGGCTGCCGGGGTCGGTGCGGCAATCCCTGGAACAACCCGTGGAACCGCGGCTGGAACAACCCCTGGAACAACGGCTGGCCCGGCGGCGGCTGGAACAACGGCTGGAACCGCCCGTGGAACGGCTGGCCCAGCTTCCCCGGCATGTTCGGCAGCAGCTGAGCCAGTGACGCCCGGCCGCGCGAGTTGCGCTCGGAGGTTGCGCAGCGCCTAGAATCCGGGCGGTGGCGCTGGATTCGGACTGGACGACGCACGTCTACGCGATTCCGCTGCGGACCCGCTTCCGCGGGATCACCGTGCGGGAGGGCATGGTGCTGCACGGGCCGAACGGGTGGGGCGAGTTCTGCCCGTTCCCCGAGTACCACGGCCGGGAGGCGGGACGCTGGCTGGCGGCCGCGCTGGAGCAGGCGCGCGGCGAGTGGCCGGCGCCAGTGCGCGACCGTGTGCCCGTGAACTGCATTGTTCCCGCCGTCGACCCTCAGGGCGCCCACGACATCGCCGCCCGATCCGGGTGCCGGACGGCCAAGGTGAAGGTCGCCGACCACCCCGAGTCACTTGCCGAGGACCTCGCCCGCGTCGCCGCGGTGCGCGACGCCCTGGGTCCCGCGGGCGCAATTCGAGTCGACGCGAACGCCGCCTGGGACGTGGACACCGCAGTGGACCGCATCCGCAGGCTCGACATCGCCGCGAGCGGATTGGAGTACGTCGAACAACCCTGCCTCGACCTCGACGACTTGGCCGCCGTGCGCCGCCGCATCGGCGTGCGGATCGCCGCCGACGAGTCCATCCGGCGCGCCGACGACCCGCTGGACCCGGCCGTGGTCCGCCGCGCGCGCGAAGCCGCGGACGTGGCGATCCTGAAATGCACGCCGCTCGGCGGCGTCCGCGCGGCGCTGCGGGTGGCCGAAGCGGTCGGCCTGCCATGCGTGGTGTCGTCGGCGCTGGAGACCAGTGTCGGACTGGCCGCCGAACTCGCGTTGGCCGCCGCGCTGCCGGAGCTCGAATTCGCCTGCGGGCTGGGCACTCTAGCCCTCCTGGACGGCGATCTCGTGGCCGAGCCGGACCGCCTGCGCCCGGCCGACGGCATGCTCGCATTGCCCCCCGCCCCGCCCGTCCCCACCCAAACTCTCCTGGACCGCTACCGCCACCCCGACCCCGACCGCACAACGTGGTGGACAACCCGCCTGGCAACCCTCACCCGACATCCAGAATGACCCACCACGTGCACCCAACGCACGCGATGAGTCATCCAGGAAAACCCCAACCAGCCGCAGCCGGCGCACCCACACCATCGACCCGACATCCAGAATGACCCACCACGTGCACCCAACGCACGTGATGAGTCATCCTGGAAAGCTCCTACCGGCGGCGGATGGGCAGGCGGGCGGAAATCTCGGCGCGCAGCCACTGGCGCCAACGCGGGTGGGTCGCGAGCAGGCCCGCTGCCGACGCGACGAGACCGGCCACGGCCAGCGCCCACGCCATCGCGCGGCTGAGCGTGCCGGTGCGGAAGTGCTGCACCCGGTCGGCGTGGACGGTGAACGGCACGAACAACACCCGCATCCCGCACCGCACAGTCATGGTGTAGTCCCCGGGCTCGGTGTTGCGCGCAATCACCGGATCGCCGAACATGCCGCCGTCCGCGGCCGGTTCCAACCGCACCCGCGGCGTCGCCGGAGACTCCGCGGTGGCGGCGCCCTCCGGGCACGCCACCCGGATGTCGAGCTGTTGGCCCGGCGCGACCGAATCCGGTGTCAGCCTGACTTCGTCAACGGCGACGGCCCCGGGTGCCGCGGCGACCATGTACGCCGCGGCAACCAGGGCCGCCGAACTCAGCACCCGACCGGCAGCATGTCTCATGCCGCCAGTATCAAATGCACCTACCGGTCTGCACCAGAGGACGCGCCGACCAGATCGTCGTCCGGGCGTCCGCCGGAGACGTGCTCCTTCGGCTCGTCACCGTGGCCGGGCCACCACGCGGCGTGCCCGATCAGCGCGGTCAGCGCCGGGGTGAAGAACATCGCCATCACGAATGCCGCGATCCCGATACCCAGCGAGATGGCGAAGCCCATCTCCGCGATGACGTTGTTGCCCGCCAGCATCATCGACGCGAAGCTGCCGACCAGGATGAGGCCCGCGGCCCCGATCGTCGGGCCGGTGTGCCGCACCGCCACGGCCGCCGCCTCCCGCGGACTGAGGCCCGCGCGGGCCTCCTCCCGCAGCCGGGCGATCATGAGGATGTTGTAGTCGGTGCCGAGCGCGACCACGAACAGATACATGATGAGCGGCATGTGGAAGATGAGGCCGGGCTCGCCGCGCGCGTGCTGGAACACCAGCACCGACGCACCGAGGGTGGCCGCGAAGCCGAGGCCAACCGACGCCATCAGATACCACGGGGCCACCACGCTGCGCAGCAACAGCGCGAGCACGATCATGATCAGCACCGCCGCGACCGGGAAGACCACCGAGTAGTCCCGGTTCATCACCGCTTGGAAATCGACGAACACCGACGTCATACCGCCGACCATGGCCTCGGTGCCTGCCGGGGCGGAACCGTGCGCCAGCGACCGCAAGGGCCCCTTCACCGTGTCCAGCGCTTCGTTCGACTGCGGCGCGTCCTTCAGCATGACCGACCACAGGGCGACCTTGCCGTCCTTGGACACCTCCGGCTTCGGCGACACTTGCGACTCGGGGAACGTCGACAGCTTCCGGGTGTAGTCGGCGAGCTGGGCGTCGGACAGCGGAGCGTCGGTGTCGGAGCGCAGCAGCACCTGAGAGGGCAGCGTGGCGCCCTTCGGATACCCCTTCTCCAGTTCCTGTTGCCAGACCTCCGACTCCGCGGTCTTCGAGGTCGAGCCGCTGGCCAGGTCGAACGTCGGGTGGAAGCCGAGCGCGAAGACCGCGAGCACGGCCATCACGCCGCCGGAGACCAGAGCGAACACCGCCGGACGCTTGCCCAGCGCATTGCCCACCGCGGCGAACCGGGCGCCGGTCGGCTCCCGCTGCCACGACTTGGACGGCCAGAACACCTTCGTGCCCAGCAGCGAGACCACCGCCGGGATGAACGTCAGGCCCGCGACCACGGCGCACACCACCGCGATGGCCAGCGCCACGCCCATGCCGCGGAACATGCCGAGCGAGGAGAGCACCAGCGCCAAGAACGCGATGGCCACCACCGCGGCCGAGGACGCGATGGCCTCGCCCACCCGGGTGACCCCCTGCACGATCGCCGACTTCGGGTCCTCGCCCGCCCGCAGCCGCTCGCGGTAGCGGAACATGAGGAACAAGATGTAGTCGGTGCCGATGCCGTAGAGCACGATCGGCAGCATCTGGGTCGCCGAGGAGTCGATCTTCAGGTCGAAGGCCTTGGCCAGGGTGGCGATCAAGCCGTTGGCCACCACCGACACGAAGCCGATGGTGATGATCGGCAGCAGCGCGATGATCGGGCTGCGGAATATGACCAGCAGCAGCACCAGGATCAGCACGACGGTGGCGACGCCGATGATCATCAGCGCCTTGTCACCGGACTCCTGCGAGTCCAGCTGCTGCGCGGCCGAGCCGGTGATGCCCGCCTTGAGGTCGGTGCCCTTCACCTTGTCCTGCAGCTTCGTGCGCAGATCCTTGACCGCGTCGGTCTGGGTCTTGTCGGTGGCGCTGGTGACCTTGGGCATCTGCGCGCCCGCGATCTGCACGATGCGGTCCTTGGCCGGGTCCTGGCTCTTGATCGGCCCCTCGGTCGCGATGCCGAGAACGTGGTTGACCTTGGCCGCGTTGAGGTCGGCGACGATCTGCTTGACTTTGCCCTCGTCGGCATCGGTCAGCTTCCCGTCGTCGGCCCGCGCGAACACCAGGAAGGCCGCGGGGGTCTCGTTGTTCGGGAACGCCTTCTCCTGCAGTTCCATCGCCTTGATGGATTCATAGCTCTTGGGCAGGAAGGCTGATTGGTCGGCAGTGGAGGCCAGCTTCGGGGCGAAGGCGCCCGCCGCTACGGCGGCCAGCACCCAGGCGGCGATCACCACCCACCTGAAGCGGACGACCAAACGCCCTAGTCCAGAAAACATGCCTGTCCCTTCCGAGTCGGTAACGTGACGGCGCACACCAGGCTATACGTAGAGTTATACGTACGCAACTTCGCGGCGGGTCGAACACGAGCGTCGAAATCGGGTCTATTCGCACAAAAGTGCGATAGCCTTTCGAACATGCGTACAGGAGCCAGTCTGCTTGGCCTCGCCAAGGCCGTCGAGAAGCTCGCCGCCCACCCTGCTTGCGCCCTGGATCGCACCGAGCTCGCCTATCAGCTGCCCGTGCTATTAGCGCAGATCCACCGACTCCAGTCCACCGCATTGAAGTGGCTGGACGAGGCCGACGCCATGGGCGCGTACGCCGTCACCGGATACCCCGACAGTCCCACCTGGCTCGGCCACCGGAGCACTTGCGACTACGGTCTGTCCACCCACCTCACCTGGCTGGCCGAGCGGCTCCCCCACCACCCCGAGGTGAGCGAGGCCGTCGACGCCTGTCGCTTCGGCATCGACCACGCGGGCCTGCTGATTCGCTTCCTCGACGACCACGCCGAGGACCTCGCCGACCATCCGCGCCGCACGGCCCTGCTCGCCGAACTCCTCGCCGACGCCGAGCACCCGGACACCGCCGTCCTGAGCGAATCCCTCCTCCACTGCGCCCAATCCCTCACTCCCCCGGCCGCCGCCCCCGCCGCCCTCACCGTCGCTGCCTAAAGAACACCCTCTC
>JABFVX010000172.1 GCA_013362555.1 Mycobacteriaceae bacterium | reverse complement strand
GGGTGGTCCGGCGGCGGACCGATGCCGGATGAGAAATTTCAACGCCTGGTCGCGCGTTGTAGGAGCCAAAAGCGAGAAGATGAAAGCGTGGATGAGCGGCCAGGTCGGAGGGCAGTGCTACAACGAACACGGCGATCTCGAGCCCAGGGTCGCGATCGTGGAATCCATTGCGGCGGTCATCCGCGGCCAGGCGAACGACGTGCAGCAGATCCTCGCCGCCGCGGCGCTCGCGGCCCGCCACCCGGAAAGATACCCACCGCGGCCGGCGGCGCAGAAGCGAGGAAAGCGGCCCGATTTCAGTCAGCTGCCTGGGTTCCCGCCCGGCAGGCCGATTCTCGAGCGGGCGCGGGAGATCCTCAGTACGGAGGCGCATCTGAACGCGTGGCCGAGGTTCGCGCGCGAACTTGCGGCGGCCCGCACGGATGCGGCGAATACCCGGGGCTCGGTCGAGCTCGCCTCGGCACCCGCGGCGCCGGTCCGCCAGAGCTCCGAGTCGCCCGGAATCGACGGATGGCCCGCCGAGCTGATCGGTTACCGCGAACAGTGCGTGGTGATGGGTGACGCGGCGGCCGGTTTGGCGTTGGGTTCGCGCCCCCCCCGCGCGCTCCGGAGACGAGTCGGGCGTAGTTGAGTTGTCGGTTCCGGATTGGCTGTATCGGCGATTGCGTGACGAGCATGGCTGGTCGGTGCGGCCGGTGGCTCCGGAGGAGCATGTGCGGGTGCTGCCGGATGGCAGGCGCACATCGCGGTGGCCGCGCCGCCAGTTGGACTATCCGGTGTTGGAGCACGGCTTGTTCCGGGTGTCGGTGGGGGTGCGCGGCGTCGGCCAGGACACGGTGTCGCACGCGGACTTGCTGAGTCGGGCGTGGGGCGGGTCGAACCCGGTCGCGTCGCTCGCCGATGTGGTGTCCTGGAACCAGCAGCAGGACCGGCCCGGGCCCGCGGACACCTGGGACTGGATCAAGCAGCAACTGCTCAGCTCGACCCGCCCGCCGTTGGACGATGCGCTCATCGCCCGCGAGATCGCGGAGATCACCGAAATCCTCGCCGCGCAGTACACTCCGGAACAACTCGCCGATCCGCAGGTCAAGCGCGGTATCGCACTGGCCGCCGAGGGCATGTTCGTCAGCCGGGTGGTGTACGGCCACCCTGAGGTGGGCCGCGCCAACCGCTTGCATGACGACGCGTTCGAGAAGCGGGAACTCGGGGTGCGTGCCTTTTTCCACAACGGCATGGACATGGCCGCGGGGTTGCGGAACGCCATGAACGCGATGGGCCCTGACGCCGACATCCACGAAGTTGTGCTGGCCATGATCGCCGATGCGTGGAGCGACAGCATGTACGGCGGGGGCAGGTATCGCGACAACCCGGGCGGATACGACGAACTGAAGTCCGCCCAGCTGCTGCATGACCGCGCGCTGCTGTACGGCTTCAGTTCGAGCCAGGCCCGGATCATGGCCTTCGTGGTGAACGCCACAGGGTTCGACCAGGGCACCGGAACGCAGATGATCGCCTCTGCCGACGCCGTCGCGAGATTGCGTGTCCACTGGGATCTCGATGACCGGGAATTCGAAGTGGCGCAGCGTATCGCGGTGACTGTGGCGGGCACCGACCTGCAGGGGTTGTCCGAGGCGCACAACGTCGCCTCCAGCTTCTTGATCGGCGTTGAAGACATCATGTCGCGACGCCACAGCGAGCACCGCATCCTCGGCCGGGTGCTGGCCAAGACCGGCATCCAGGTGAACACCATCGAGGACGCGCTGCGGTTCGTGGACATGTACGGCGCCCTGCGGCCGGACGAGTACGATGGCCCACTCACGCAGGAGGAGTACCGTGCGCTGGCGCCGGACAACCGGACCTTGCGTGAGGCATTGATCGACCGACTGGAACGCAACGCCGGGTTCGTCGATCCGGAAACCGGGTACCGGTATCCGCCCGGGTGGCGGTTCGGCGAACGCGGCAATGTCGAGATGCGACGCCGCGGCGCGGACGAACTCCGCCGAATCTGCGCTCGGCTGCGGGCCGATCCGACCTACCGTTTCGCCGACGCCTACGCCGACGCCCTGGCCTTCGCCGCCGAGGTCGAGGCACACCCGGCGCCGCACATCGGGCCTGCCGTCGTGAGTCCCTCGGCGGCCTGGACTCCCGACAGCGCCGACCTGGTTCGACGTCTGGTCGGAAAACGGCCGCCGACCCTGGACGAACTGCGTTCGGCGTTCGACGCGGCGGCCCGGGACTCGGACCTCGCGTCGCTGGCCGTCATCGGGCGCTCCAGCGAGGGGACTCCCATGTCCATGCTGTCGATGAACGGACGTGGCGGGCGCACCGTCCCGAACATCGTCATCGGAATACGGCCGCACGCGAACGAGTCGGTCGGCGACGCCGCGGCGCTGGCGTTGATCGGGCACCTGCGCGCCCACCCCGAACTGCTCACCGCGACCTCGTACCACTTCGTCGTCATCGATCCCGACGCGGCGGCCTTGGCCGCGCCCTGGCCCGCGGACCCCACTGGCCCGGTGAATCTCGCCGAGCACCACCGTGGCTTCTACCGGCAGCCGCTGGCCGAGCAGCCCGAGTGGAGCTTCGAGTCCCCGTGGTTCCCGCTGCCCAACGCGACATCGGCGGCCCTCGCGCGGATGTACGACCGCACCCGGCCCATGCTGGCGTTCGCACAGCACAACGCGCAGTTGGGTGGCGTTTTCACGCTCTTCTCAGGTGACGACCGCTGGTTGCCGGACATGGAGCGGTATGCCCACACGCTCGGCCGAATCGCCGACCGGCACGGTCTGGCGGTTGCCGAATCCCACGGGGACACCGTAGGGCTCGAGCAGGTCGGCCCGGGCGCGTTCCGCGAGCCACGCTACGGCGTGACCACGTCGCTGCACGGCGGTCGGTTCAGCAGCAGCGACTACGCGTCGCGCTTCGGGGGCCTCGGTCTGCAGCTCGAGGTAGGGGAGTGGTCGACACCGGACGTCGACACGGCAGCGGTCGATGTTCGCGGCCTGGTGGACCGGCGCATCGACACGCTGGCCCGGATCGTGCGGCGGTTGCCGCCCGCCGAGATGGTGTGGAACCCGCATGCCCGCGCGGCGGCCGATCAGATCCACATCCTGCGCAAGGTATCAGCCGCCATCGATGACCACGGTGTCGCCGATTTCCACCTCCGCACGGTGCACACGTTCGCACTGCGTGCGGCGGGCCTGATGGTCCAGTTCCTGGATCAGCGGCGGGACGCACGCCCGCACGTCCCCCTGCTGAACATCGCCGCCAGGGCGATGCACGACCACCTCACGGATTGGTCCCAGGAAGCCGCGCAACACCTGCGGCCTGCCTGGGTCCCGCTCGCCCAAACCGCCGGCTACCAGCTCGACGGCATCCTCGCCATCTCACTGGCGACGCTGCTGCGCGAGCGGGGATGAGGCCGCGACCCGCGAGACGACACGATGTGCCATCCAGAACGACCCGCTGATTGCGCTGGACGCAACTGGCGAGTCTTTCACGAGGCCCGCACCAGCATCGTAGGCGGCCGTCAGCCGACATTGTCGACAGGCGGGGGATTGCGGTGTCGGTAGCGCTGCTCGAAACCCAGTGCATACTGCGACGGGGCGAAGGACGACGACGAATGTTCCAACACGCCGTCGTCGGCGACGTAGAAGACCGATCGGCCGATCGCGAGCCGGCCGCGCGGCACTGGTACGTACACCATCCACCCCACGCTGATTCGGTCGGCGCGCAGCTGAGAGAGCGGGTAGCGAGAACTTTCCAGGCCGCGCTCGCGGATGTGCTCGCGGACGCGATCGATTGCCTCGTCCGCCGAAATCTCCTCGGAAACAGGGATGGTCAGCCCTGCCAGGGAAAGCTGAGACAACGCGCCATCGAGATCGTAACGGTCCCGATCGGGGAAAACCCGCTCGACGACGTCGCTCGTGACGACACCGAACTCGGCGGCCGACACCCAGTGGTCCACCGCATCGTCGAGCTCCCGAGAAGACCGCTTAGCGATCAGACCGGTGACGATGTCGACTACAGCGGCACGCTCCCATACTCCGGGAATCGCGGCAGCGCAGTATTCGGGATGGGGTGACTCGGCGCGGAACCAATGGCCCGCATCCCACCAGTAGCAGAACGACAGCCTGCCGGACATCGCCCTGGTGTCCAGTACCGGGTCGGACAGCCAATCCGGCGCTCCCGCAAAGAATTTCGGTCCGCCTCGGGAGCCCACGGCTTCCAGTGGCAGGTCCGTGTGCGTTCCGCCGGACAGCACCGCGCGGCCGCCGGGCAGCAGCACCAGTGTTGACCCGTCGTCCAGCGGCGTTTCGAACAGTCCGAGCGACGGCAGGATCCGCGGTCCGCGGCCGGACCCGACCGCGACGGCCGCCGCTGCCAGCACCGCCCATCGCGCCCATAACACCGCGAGTTCGGGCAACTCCGCTGTCATCGGCACCGGCCGAATGCCTGCCGCTTGATCGGCTCGAGCCGCGGCGACAGCTCGCGCCGGTCCGCGACCACCCGAATCTCCAGCGGACCGTTCTGTGTGCTCCATATCTGCGAGTTTGCGGAGCAACGCACACTGGCACATCGGCAGCGAATAGGCACACTGGCGCGGTTGCGACGCTACCCGTTCAACGGCCAGAACGACCCATGGGTTGCGTCAAGCGCACTCCACGGGTCGTTCTGGAGGCATTGGGTGATCAGACGGCGGCGCTTCGGTACATGCGCGCGCCGCGGAAGATATCGGCGTGCTGAGCGGCGAACTGGTGAAATGTCGTCGGTTCGATGCCGAATTGACGGTGGGTGGCGAGGTTGACCGTGGCTGCTGCGAGCCTGCGTCGTTCGTCGAAGAGCTGGACGAAGGCGTCGGCTCGTGGCGGCGGATAGCCCCGGCTGAGCCACTCGTTGCGCTTGACCTGCGGGTCCACGTCTACGTACCGGATGGTGCGGCCGACGGCCGCGGAGATGCTTTCGGCAATCTGTGCGGCGGGCAGTGCTTGCGGGCCGGTCATTCGGTAGGTGTTGAATTGGTGTCCGTCGGTGGTCAGTACCGCGTGGGCCACCTTGGCGATGTCGGCGATAGCGACGGGTACCAACGTCGCCGCTCCCATGGGCAGACGCAGTTCGTCACGTCCGACGATATCGGGCACTTCCTCGAAGTACACCTCCATGAACTGGCTGGGCCGCAGCACGGTCCACGGAACACCGGAGGCCAAGAGATATCGCTGAACTTGTTCGTGGCTGCGGGTCGACCGAAACTTCTCCGGCTCCCATCCGGTGATGTGATCATCGCCGGAGAATTTAACGATGTGTTCGACGCCTGCCCGCTTCGCGGCATCGATAAAAGTGCACTGCGTTTCGAGCATGTCCGGTCCGGCGCCCGAGATCATCAGAACGCCCTCGACACCGTCGAGGGCTGCGGTCAGGGTGTCCGGCCATAGCATGTCGCCGACCACTGTCTCCACGCCGGCGAGCTCCTCCAGTGCGGTCGCCTTCGCGGGATCCCGTACGAGCGCGCGCACCGGGTGGCCGTGTTGCGCGAACTCTCGAACGACGGCGGACCCAGGGCGGCCATTGGCGCCGGTCACCAGGATCATTGATCTCTCCAGCCTATAGTTGCGTATAGAAACTTGCTGATTACATTTTAGTACTCGCCGCGTTCGTAGCGCAACGACGACGGATATGCTGGGGCTGTGGAGAGCATGCGAACCTATGGCGACGCCTGTGCGGTGGCGAGTGCCCTCGACCTGATCGGAGATCGGTGGGCTCTGCTCATAGTGCGGGAACTGCTGTTCGGGCCGAAGCGGTTCAGTGACCTGCGAACCGGGCTGCCTCGGATTGCGCCCAACCGCCTCTCTCAGCGCCTGCGCGATTTGGAGGAATACGGGGTCGTTCGCAGGCGAACGCTCGGCCCGACGGTCGGCGCGCAGGTGTTTGCGCTCTCCGAATGGGGCCGCGATTTCGAGGGGGTACTCGGAGAGCTCGGTCAGTGGGGCCGACGGTCTCCGTTTCGTGACCTCGACGCCCACCTCAGCGTGGACTCGCTGATGCTCGCTCTGAGCGGTGACGTCCGGCCGCTGGCAGATACGCCGGCCCAGGTCGGCTACGAGTTGCGCTTCGGCAACGATCGAATCCACGTCCACGTGGCGGGCAACCGAATTGAGGTCACCCGCCATGAGGGCGGGCATCCTGACGTGGCTGTCGACACCGACGTACGCACTTTCACGGCATTGCTGACGCGGGCCCAATCCATACCGGATGCAGTCGAAGCGGGCCGGCTGGCCATCAAGGGCGACCCGGGCCTCCTCCAGCAGCTTCTCGATGCGGTGCCGAGACCCGAGCCCGCAGCTGACAGGGACAGTTCGCACACCGTCGCCCAACCGCCCGGTGAGTTGCGTTAGAGCGGCCGCGGGCAGCTGCACAGCCCCCACAGGTTGGCCGGAGTGCTACTTGGCCAGCATGATCCCGCCGTCTACAGCCACTACCTGGCCCGTGATGAACTGGTTGGTCATCAACAGCACGTAGGCTCGAGCGACTTCGCCGGGTGTCGCAATCCGGCCCAGGGGTACGGCGCCGGCGAACTGTTGTTCCTGTTCGTGCAGCTGCTCGGCAGGCACGTCGCGCCAGAAGGACGTGGCGCCGCCCATGAACGTAGGCGCTACCGCGTTCACCCGGTGGTGGGGGGCCATCTCCCGGGCGAGTCCTTGTACCAGCGCCCCGATCCCGAGGTTGGCGACGTAGGTTGCCGCGATCTCGTGCGGCCGCCCACCGGTGCCCGAGGTGAACGTCACGCTGCCGCCGTTCGCGAGCGCGCGTGCCGCGTATCTGCCTATTGCCCAGTTCGTCAGGAACTTCGAATTCAGGACATGCCGCATCGTTTCGGGAGTGGTCTGCAAGAAACCGCCCGCGGTCGAATCGCCGACCATCGACACGATGTGGTCGACCGATCCCACATCTGACATCGCTGCGTCCAGCTCGGCCTCGTCGTGGGCGTCTACGCGCCGCGTCCGGGCGCCGAGCTTGTCGGCAGCGGTCGCAAGGCGGGCCTCGTCTCTGCCCATGATCGTCACCTCCGCCCCGGCCTCGGCGACTTGGGTCGCGACCTCGAAGCCGATGCCGGAGCTACCGCCGATGACTACCACTGTGCGCCCGGCGAGGGTCCGAGTGTCGGCCCCGCTCATGTCAGCGCCTGCCTGACCGGCCCCGGCGTGCGCTCGGGCAGGCGTTCGGCGAAGTCGAGTACGCCCACCCAAGCGGGGCGAAGTGCGATGCGCACCATTCGAAGCCCTGGCTGGTCGATGGCGGCGAGGTAGTCCTTCGACGCCTTTCCACCCACAGTCCGGACGTGGGCGAACGCGTACTCCGGCAAGAGGCCGTCGAAGTCGGTCAGCACGGCGTTGCCTCGAAGCAGCAGCACTTTTGCCCCGTCGTGGTGTGTCGAGATCGTGACAGCCACCGTGGGGTGCGCCTGCAATGCCGCGACCTTGAACGTTCCGGCGAACGCGCCCATCACCACGTCGTTGCCGTTCCAGTGGAAGTTGAGCGGAACGTTGCGCGGAGTGCCATCCAATGCGATGTAGGCGAGCAGTGCAGGCGTCGCTGCTGCCAGCAGTTCCTGGGCAATTGGCGTATCGATCAGACCCGTGTCCCCTTGCGGGAGGTCGGTGTGCGCGCTTGAGTGAGGCATGGCTCCTATAATAGGAGTTAGTACTTCATTAATGCAATCATCGATGATGATCGCAATGGATCGGAGAATCGAGTGACGTCAATCGGATCACGCAAATACGGCGACCCCTGCGGGGTGGCACGCAGTCTCAACGTGCTGGGGGACCGGTGGGCACTGCTGATCGTCAGGGATCTGCTGCTGGGCCCGAAGCGCTTCAAGGACCTGCAGGACGGATTGCAGGACGCAGGCCCCAATGTGCTCACCCAGCGCCTTGCCGACCTCGCCGACGCTCACGTGGTCGGTCGACGCAGGCTGCCACCGCCTGCTGACGTCTGGGTCTACGAGCTCACTGAGCGAGGCCAAGCCCTCGAGCCTGTCCTTATCCACCTGGGGCGGTGGGGTTCGGACCTGCCTTACCGGTCCGATCGTCGGATCTTGGGAACTGATTCGCTCGTGCTCGGCATGAAGGCCTCGTTCGACTCTCACCCTGCGGTCGATCTGGCAGGCACCTACGAATTGTGGATCGGCGCCGACGTATTCACCATCCACCTCGACCGCACTGCCCTTTCCGCCAAGCGCGCGACAGTCGCCGGCCCGCAAGCCGTTATCCACACCGATTCCGAGACTCTCACGAGGATCGTTATGGACGGACTAGCGCCTCAGGACGCGATCGCACGAGGAAAGCTGGTGATCGAAGGCGGACAAGCCGCACGTGCAGAGGCATTACTCGAGTTGGCGGCTGGGAATCGGCCGCGCTGATTCGGCGGTTGCGGTCCACGGTTATGGCTTCGGGAGGTCGGAAACCAGCCACCTGCCGTCGACCTTGGCCATCCGCACCACCGTGGAGTACGTGGTGGTTTCGGGCGATACGATGCCGGACCGCACGGTGCTGATCGTAACGGCCAGCAGCAGTTCGGCGTTCTCGAGGCCGAGATGGACAACACCAACGGGATCCGCCTCGGCAGTCGACATGGTATCCGTCGCGGTCAGCGCGGTGGCAAGATTTTCGGCCGATGCTTCGAATTGGGGGCGAGCCGAGCCCGTCAGGCAGGCCATGGCTCGAGGCCGGTATTCATCGACCTGCCGATAGTCGAAGCTGTACAAAGCCTGCATGGCCGCACTGGCTGCGGCTTGTACCGCCTTGGTGGCAGCTTGATCGACGAACGCCGTGTTGGCCGCCCCGGTCGGCATGCCGACCCGGGCAGGACTCGGCCCGGCAGATGGTACCGGGGTGCCTATGGGCTGCAGGCCCTCGGCTTTCCATGTGGAGCCTTCCAGCGCCAGTTGCAGGGCATAGGTCACGGTTGTCTCATTGTTGGTCCCGGTTCGCTGCCCGACCACGACGATCGCCTTTGCCGACCTCCCGGCGTTGTCCAGCTCCACCAGGGCCGTATCGAGCAGTTTCGCAGAAACGGACGATTTCGACTGCAATACAGACTGTTTCATCTTCTCGGCGCTGGTATCGAACGTTTCTCGGAGCAGCCCGGTCATGTTAGACCGCATGATTCGCATTGAATCGTCTACATGGTTGGCGTCCATGTTCAGAACGGCGATCGCCACGGCTCCGGATGCGGCGGCTGCGTGGTCTCGGGCAGCAATGGCGTCCGGCCTCTGCGTGGATTTCTGCCCGGGATCTGTGGTCTGCCGCTCCGTTTCCACCATCGGCAAAAGCGATAAGACAGCGATCGCGGCAATCGCGGCCATGCCGAGAATCGCGGCCACAATCCCGACCGCGACCCTGCCTTTGGAGCCCATCCGCCGCGCCTCCCGCGGATTTCGATGTGACTTGTGGACTATGACACCCACCGCGGCCGAATTCATCGGCACTCTATAGGCACCTGGATGATCGATCTCATGGGCGGACGGCACTGTCGGCCGGACGCTTGATCCGAAGCCCCGTCCGGTGGAACGGCCCGAATGACTTGTGTGCCTATTCAGTGCCGATGGCGGCGCGGGTTGCCGCTCCTACCGTGACGGGCATGGTGGCCCTTCCGCCGGGGTTTCCCGAGCAGCACGTCGAGTGGCTGCTCGGACCGTTTCCGGACGGGAGCCCCGAGGGCATGCGCCGCGACGATGTTGCCTGGAGCGGTGCGGCGGCGGTCTGTCGGGCGTCGGCCGAACGCTGCGAGCATGTTGCATCAGGGCTGGGCGGCAGTGGTGGTCAGTACGCCGAAACGTTCGTTGACAACCTTCGCCGCAGCTCCGCACGGCTGCATTCTCAGGCTGACCACTGCGAAAGCCTGGCGCAGCAGTGCAGGGAGGGCGCGAACTCCATCGAGCTGGCGCAATTGACCTGGATCGCGATGGGCGTGGTCTGGGCCGCTCAAGTCACCGCCGACCTGGTGCTGTTGTTCGCGGGCGGTGCAGGAGCGGCGAAAGCCGTCGCTGACCGTGCAGTCGCGCGAGCGGCGTGGCGTACTGCGCTGGGACGGATTGTCGACGTCATCGCAACGGGTGGTCTCAAGGCATCCGCCACGCGCAAGGCAATGCTTGTCGGGTCGACTCTGGTTGGCGGCGGGATCGCAGGCGCAGTAAACCTGGGTGCGCAATGGTGGCAGCAGGCCCGAGGTCATCGGACCGGGACCGACTTCGCGTCGGCGGGACTCGCTGCTTTCACCGGCGCCGTCGGCGGCGGCGCCGGGGCCGCTGCCGCCGTCAAACTGGCTCCAATGGTCGGCCGGGCTATGGGTGCGATCGTCGACCAGGACGGTCCGCCTCTTCTTCCGATCGTCGCGCGGTTGTCCGGTTCCACGTTGCTGCAGGCCGGGAGCGGGCTCATGGGCGGCGCAGCCGGACTCGTGGCAGACACCGTCGCCCGGAGCGCGATGAACGGCAATTTCACCGCGCCGACCGGGCAGGAGCTATGGAACGCGGCGGCGAGTGGAGCACTCGGCGGAATCGTCGGCGGCGCCACGCAGGCCTACGGCGCCGCCCGTACCGCGTCGCGGACCGGGGTGCACATAGACGCTGTGCTGCGCGACGGCTACGCCGACCGCGCGCTTCAGTGGCCGGATTCGTGGGTGCCGCGCCTCAACTACGAACCGGCAGACCCGCGGGTGACCCGGATCGAAATGGCCGCAAGATTGTCGGAAATGCAAGAGGGCACAACAGAATTCGCCATTCTTAGAGACCAGATGGCCCACGTTGACGGACTCTCCCACGAATACTGGCAGCGTGCATTGCAGGTCCACGTGCTCAGAAGCGCGATTGCTGATCCGCACCGGGATCCTGTCGGCTACGCGCACGCCCTCCAGCGGATCGAGCAGGCTGCGCGCGATGTGGATCAGGTGAGCAGGCAGGCCGGGTTCGCTGGGCCGCGGCCACTCGAGGACGTCGATCCGGGGGCAGTACGCCAGGTCACCGATGAGTTCGGGGTCCACGTCGTCGGTGGATTCGACGATCCGCACCGGGAGGCCTTCGCGATCCAGGTAGTCAACGACCTCTATGGACGGCGGGTGCTCGACTCCGAGGCGCTCGGCCCCGAGCATCGGCACCATTTCCTCAGCCGCCGCGCCGCCCTCGCGCATTTCCGCGGTGACGGAGAATCGGCAACCGTAGTGCTGCGGGAAATCGACCCCAAACATACGAATCTCGCTGTGCCGCCGGAGTTGGGAGGGGCTGCGGCTACAGCCCCTCAGGAAGCGATCGCCGGTCGGGTCGTTCCCGGTCCGCTCGATACCGTGAGCGTGTGGAGGCGGGTTGACAACGGTGTCTTCGTCGAGATCGACCCCTCGACCTATGGGTTGACAACGTTGAACGGCCCCGCGTCGGGCTGGGCCGAAGTAACCGCAGGCGTTCACGCGGTGGCACTCGACGGGGAAGGGGCCCTGATCACGCGCAACGACGGCCCGATCCGTGATCCGCATCAGATCGACGAGCTGCGCTACGACCAGCTCCATGCCAAGGTGCCGAAGAGTTCGGGCGGTCACGACGCGGCCCTGGACGCCCTCGCGGTCACCATGGGATACGACCAGCCGCCTACCGTGGCTCGCCGGGACCGAATTGACGCCGTGCTCGCCCACGGTGGGTTGGAACTGTATCTGACGAGGGAACAGGCCATGGCGCTGCAACGCGGCACAGTCGACTCGTACGCCCCGGTTCAGGCCCTTCGAACGACGACTCCACGGACTGCATCCGACCCGAAACTCGTCCGGGTGGCTTTACGGCCGGATGCTGTCATCGTCGACGAGTACCGCTTGCAGCGATTGCGGCAATCCGAAGTGAACCGCGCGGAGACCGCAGGCGGGAATCTGTCCGACGATCTGGACCACCTGGTGGAACGGATCGGTTTGGCTAACCGCAGGACCGTGCTGGACCACCTCGATAGACTGGCGGTGGCGCATCAATATCAGGCATATGTGAAACCCATGGTCGATTACGCCGGTGCTGATTTCGTGGTTTTGGACCACACTGCGCTCGTTTTGCCCGAAATCGAGCCGGTACCCGAGATCGCCGCACCGGTTGTCACGGAGAACGCGATCGCCGCGGCCCGACCCGACCCGCCGACGGACGAGTCCCTGCCTATTGCCGACATGCTCGACGAGTTCGGCCCGGTCGGGTCGTTGCGGGCTACCTTCGCATTCGAGCAGCTGGTCGGCAGCGGGAACGGCTCGCGATGGAAATTGACCGAAGTCAATCCCGTTACCGCGGTGGATCGCGACAGGATGCTCGGTCGGTTCGAATGGCTCGATGCCGAGCGGCAGGTATGGGACCGTGAAGCGGTTGGATACAGTGCCAAATTCACCTTCTACAACGAAAGTGCACGTTCAGCGGACCCGAATCCGGTCGGAGCGATGACGGTATATGCGTATCGCGACGACCTCGGCAGTCGAGTTGTCTTCGTCGAGCCCGCACGGACCGGGAACTCTGCGTTCGAGCCTGCCTTCGTGCTCAGGATTCACGCGATGCTCGCCCATCCGGAGTCTGGGGCACACCGCCTCGAAGTCCGCGCACGCGGCAACGACCCAGCATTGACGGACATTCTGGACTGGGACCAGACCCCCGGCCGCTGGGCGAAAACCTCCGAATCGATCCGAACAAGCATCGCCGCGGAATGGTTGCGCTCCATGCCCGATGACCACCAGCGGACCCTCATGGATCTCGAACGATGGCTCGACGACGGGAGTTTCGCGCAGCGCCTGACACCGCGCGCATTGGCAGAACTGGGTGCAGGTCCTCGGGAACGACGTCTTGGCACAATCCTGACGCAGTTCCTCAACTGGAACGGCGTCTGCCAGTACCGGGTCTCACCGCGGTAGCGCAAGGCGCGTGGGATTGCCGCAGAAAATCACGAATCGCCGGGGCCCGGCGATCCTCGGTACAGCCGCGGTGCGTAGAGACCCTGGTACCCCCGATGTAGGCGACTTTCCCGATGGCTGTCCAAACGCGGGGGCGGGGACCGACGGGTAGATACCGGCCGATAGCCGATCGGCCCGCTTACTCGAGGAGATGCCATGTCAACCGGCCGATCCACAGCACGTGAAATCGACGTCGAAGTGATACGCGAACTCATCGCCGGGGTGTACGCCGCATGGGCTGACAACGATGCTGAGCGATTCGTCGTTTCCTATGCCGACGACGCGACAGCCACCCTCCCCGGCGCGCACCTGGACGGCAAACAGGCTGTGAAACAAGCGATGGCCGAATTGTTCGCCGGTCCGCTGCGCGGTTCGCGCGGGCAGTACGAAATTGACCGGATCCGCTTTGTCGGGGATGAGACCGCAATCGTGAACACTCGCAGCATCACGCTGCCCGCCGGACAGAACGCACCCGATGAAAGCCGCTGGAACCGCGACACCTGGGTGCTGCACGCGGACAGCGAATGGTGGCTCGTCGACGCCTACCACAGCTGCCCAACAGCACTCTGACTCGACCAAAGGATCGCGATTACCATGAAACTCAGCGTCTACCTTCCTACCGGGTTCGCCTACGACTTCGCCCATCTCGACGATCCCGCAGCGACTTTCGAGGTCGTAGCGGCATTGGCTCGGGCGGCCGACGACGGCCGCTGGCACTCGGTGTACGTGGCCGACCACTTCCTGACCTTCCCGCCGTCTCCTTCGTTCGTCTTCGAATGCTGGACCACGCTGGCGGCGTTGGCTCGCGAGACCAAACGGGTGCGGATAGGCCCGATGGTCACCGGCAATGGCTACCGCAATCCCGCCCTGCAAGCGAAAATGGCATCCACTCTGGACGGCATATCCGGTGGGCGTTTCACGTTCGGTATCGGCTCGGGCTGGTACGAGGAGGACTACCGCGCCTACGGCTACCCCTTCGGCACTGCGGGCGAGCGTCTGGAGCAGCTCGGCGAGTCGCTGCAGATTATCCGTTCCATGCTCACCGATCCGACGACCAGCTTCCGCGGCAAACACTACAGCGTCGAGGCGGCGATCAACGAACCCAAAGGCGTTCAGTCACCCCACATCCCCATCCTCATCGCGGGCGGGGGTGAGAAGGTCACCCTGCGATTGGTTGCCCAATACGGCGATGCCTGCAATGTTCATGAATCACCCGACGGTCTCCGACGCAAGTATGGCCTTATCGATGAACACTGCGCGGCGGTCGGCCGGAACCCGGACGAAATCTGGCGCACGTCCACTACCTACTTGGCGATAGCAGACACCGACGACGAGGCACGCGCGAAGGTCCCTGCATGGGCCCCCGCGGTATTTCCCGGCGACGTAGGCGAGTACGGCTTGGTCGGCACCCCCGATACGATCCGCGACCGACTTGCCGCGTACAAAAACGCCGGTGTCCAAGAACTGCTGGTCAGCTTCAACGACAACACCAACCCTCAGGCGATCCGCGATTTCTCCGCGGCCTTCCTGGCCTGATCACTCACCGAAAGGACTATCCGATGGGTACAATCGTGCAGTCGACCCTGATCTCCATCGACGGGGTCGTCGACGATCCCGGCTCTTGGGCCATGAGCTACTTCGACGACGACAGCGCGCGCGACGCGCTCGAACTCCTGAAGAACAGCGACGCGATGCTGCTGGGGCGCAATACTTATCGCGAGCTCGCCGCCCGGTGGGCGCACGAGACCGGCCCCTTTGCCGACGCCATCAACAGCATACGGAAATACGTCTTCTCGCGTACCCTCGCGACAGCGGCGTGGGCAAACTCCGAAATCCTCACCGCCGACGTGGCTGAAACGGTCGCGCGTCTCAAGAACGAAGAGAACCGCAATCTGGTGACTTATGGCTACGGCCCGCTCGGCCGGACACTTCTGGAAAATGGTCTGCTCGACGAGTTGCGTTTCTCGGTCCATCCGATAATTGTCGGAAACCCGACGGCGCCGTTCCGTACCAACCCGCGCACCCCGTTGCGCCTGGTCGAAACCCGATCCCGCCCGTCCGGCGTGACGGTACTGACCTACAGCACGCACTAGCGAGCATCCTTCAGAACGACCCGTGTGACGAGCTCACGGGTCGTTCTGGAGGTTACGGCTTTCCGAGCTGGTCGAGGCGGTGCCGTAGTTCTCCGCGTTCGACGGCGTTGCTGGTCAGGTCGATTGCGCGCTGGTATGCGTGTCGAGCAGTGTCGTCGTCACCTGCTCGCGCAGCGAGGTCGGCATGGACCGCGTGCAGGGGTTGATATCGGGCAAGGGCAGGATCGGATAGCAATGGCGTCAAGAGTTTCAGACCCGCGTGTGGGCCTTCCGAGAAACTTACCGCGGCGGCGTGGTTGAGGTACACAATCTGCGACTGCGTGAGGTCTGCTAGTGCCGCATACAGTGCCGCGATGGCAGCCCAGTCGATGTTGCCTGCGCTGTCCGGAATGTGCGATGCCGCGATCGCCGCCTGGAGTTGATACTCCCCAGGAGCAGTCGACCGGGCGCGGCGCAGAGCAGCGGTCCCTTCGGCCACGAGGGCCGGACTCCAGCGTGTTCGGTCTTGGTCGGCGGGTGCGACAAATCGGCCGTAGTCGTCCGTCCTGGCACCGCTGCGGCCGTGCAGGAGCAGCATCAGCGCCAGCAGTCCCCAGGCCTCGGGCTCGTCCGGCATGAGTTCTGCAAGGAGGCGGCTCAACCGAATTGCCTCGTCGCACAGGTCGATCCGCACCAGATGTTCACCTGCGGTTGCCGAGTACCCCTCGTTGAAGATGAGGTACAGCACCCGCAGCACGCCGCGCAGCCGGCCAGGCAGCTCGGGCGGGCTCGGCACCCGATAAGGAATGTTCGCCGCGGCGATTTTCCGTTTGGCCCGCACTATCCGTTTGCCCATCGTGGGCTCGGTCACCAGAAACGCTCGGGCGATGTCGCCCGTGCCGAGTCCGCCCAGCATGCGCAGTGTCAAGGCGATCCGGGCAGTCGGGTCCAATGCCGGATGGCAGCATGTGAAGATCAACCGCAAGCGATCATCGACTATGTCGTCGGGTTCCGCCGGGGCGTCGTCGGCGCCCGCCTCGCGGTCGGCGAGTACGGCCAGCCGACGATCGCGTTCGCGTTGGCTGTTGTGGCGCCGGATTCGGTCGATGGCCCGTCTGCGAGCGGTGGTCGTGATCCAAGCCCCCGGCTTGGCCGGTATGCCGTCGCGCGGCCATGTCGACATGGCATCGACGAAGGCGTCTTGCAGAGCATCCTCGGCCAACTGGATGTCTCCGACGCTGCGGATCAGTGTCGCAAGGACGGCGGCCCGCTCCTGGCGGAAGGTGCGGCCTGCCGCGTCCGCGGCGGAGAGCCCGCCGCCGCTCACCGCGCGGGCCTGCTGGAGTACGGCGTCGGGGCGGGAAGCTCGACCACCGGTCTGATCTCGACCGATCCGTACTTGGCTATGGGTGTCCGACTTGCGTAGTGCACGGCCTCGTCCAAGTCTGCGCACTCGATGAGGAAATAGCCTGCCAAGACTTCCTTGGTGGTGGCGAAAGGGCCGTCCACCAGATGCACGTCGTCCTCGCGTACCCGCAGCGTAGTGGCAGTGTCGGGGGGATGGAGCGCCGCATTGGCGATCAGGCTGCCCGCAGCCCGCAATTCCTCCAGCACTGCTTCCCATTCGGGCAGTTGCGCCCAGCGGCGTTCTCTTTCTGCCTCGTCGCCGTCAGGTGCGAACAGCAGTAGCATGTACCGCGACATTTCCGAACCTCCTCGTCCACTCCAGCCTCGCACGTCGATGCCGTATCTACTCGACGTAACGCCGCACCGGAATTGGACGCGCATTGCTGAGCACCGCCTCACGCGCGGGCGTTCGGCCGGCGCCGA
>JABFVX010000238.1 GCA_013362555.1 Mycobacteriaceae bacterium | reverse complement strand
CAAACCCGACGAGGACGACAAAGAGCACCAGACTGCCGACTATCTGCGCGGGGACCACTTGGAACAGTGGCTGGAGAACGTCAACGGCAGGGGCGTGCTGCCTCCGGGCGGAGTCATCGGCGACTTCGACGAGGACGACGAGCGCCGGTAGTGACCAACTGGGAACTGCCCACCCTCGAATTGCTGGTGGGCTGGAACGCCTTTGGGCGCGAGATGCTGCCTACTCCGCTCCGCTACCTCGGCGACGCGGGCTCCCACGACGAGTATCAGCAGCAATACCGCGAAGCCGCAAACCATTTCGCGAAGCACTGGGACGAACAGCTGTACCGTGCCTTCGTCACGCTGGCACAGCCGTGGGCGCGCATCGAGTTGGTGGGCTACCGCACCGGCGAGCCGGATCCCGTCATTCGGGTGCACGGCGCGGTCGCCGCCAGATCCGGCGCGGTTCTCGTGCAGCGCCGCGACCGGGACACCGTGCACATCGCACGCACGTCGGTCGAGCAGGTGGCGCGGCATGTGGTCGGCAGACTGCCCGCCATGCCCGCCGGGCCGCAGCCCCGGTTGGAGGTCGCGATGGCCGACCTGGCGCCGCCGTCCGCCGCCACGTTCGCCAGGCCGGAGTCATGGGCAGAACCCGAGAAGTCCCCCGCGGAAACCCTGCGCCAGCGGACGAAGGACCGGCTCGGCGGCGGCCACATCACCATCATCCCAGGGCCCGACCTGTCCGAACTGCCCGTCTCCGGCACCGAATTCGTCTGGTTCGACCTCCCCGACGGCCGCTACCTGCAATGGCACGACCACCGGATCCTCACGCTGTTCCCAGTGGACGAACAGCGCTTCGCCCAGCACCTGCAGCACGAAACCACCCGCACTGCCGACCGCTACCGCCGCGAGGTCAGCTCTTGATTGCCCTTGCACCCGTTGCGCGCATCCACCCCCGCCGCTGCGGGTGGGGGTGCGCGCAACGGGTACAAGGGCAATCAGGTGGGGAGGTATGCGGGGGCTTACTCTGGGCGAATGGCGGATCGGAAGCGGATTGAGTCCTGGCTGACGGACATGGACGGGGTCCTCGTGCACGAGGGGACGCCGATTCCGGGGGCCAAGGAGTTCCTGCGCGGGCTGCGCGAGTCCGGCAAGCGGTATCTGGTGTTGACCAACAACTCCATCTACACTCCGCGGGACCTCTCGGCGCGGCTGGCCGGGATGGGGCTGGACGTGCCGGAAGACCGGATCTGGACCTCGGCGCTGGCGACCGCGAAGTTCCTGAAGAGCCAGCGGCCGGGCGGCACCGCGTATGTGGTCGGCGAGGCCGGGTTGACCACGGCGCTGTACGAGGCCGGTTACGTGCTCACCGATTCCCAGCCGGACTACGTGGTGCTCGGCGAGACGCGCACCTACAGCTTCGAGTCGCTGACCAAGGCGATCCGGCTGATCAACGCCGGCGCACGGTTCATCGCGACCAACCCGGACGAGAGCGGCCCGTCTCCGGAGGGACTGCTGCCCGCGACCGGAGCGGTGGCCGCGCTGATCACCAAGGCAACCGGCGTCGCGCCGTATGTCGTCGGCAAACCCAACCCGATGATGATGCGCGAAGCCCTCAACACGGTCGGCGCCCACTCGGAGACGACCGCGATGGTGGGCGACCGGATGGACACCGACATCGTGTCGGGAATGGAAGCCGGTCTGCACACCATCCTGGTGCTCACCGGCCTCACGACCCCCGCCGACGTGGAACGTTTCCCGTACCGGCCCACGCGTGTCGTCGACTCCGTCGCGGATCTGGTCGACGACGTCTGACGGTCGGCGACGACCACTCGGCCCGCGTCGTAGAAGCGGCTGTTGCACATCGGCATTCCCAGGGCGCGGGCGGCGGCGAGGTCTTCGTCGGCGGTCGTCCCGGATCCGCGGGCGCGCAGGAGCTCGCGGGCCTGCTCCGGCCGGACGCACTCTACGCCGCGGCGGGCGCGAAAGACTGTGGCGTGACGCCGGTCCAGCGTTTGAAGGCCCGAATGAACGCGGGCGAATCGGCATAGCCGAGCTTGCGGGCCACCTGGGTGGTGGCCATGCCGCCGGTCAGCAAGTGTTTGGCCACGTGCTGGCGGACCTCGTCGACCAGCGCCCGGAAGGAGGTCCCCTCCTCGTCGAGTCGCCTGGCCAAGGTTCGCTCGCTGACGCCGAGGTGGGCGGCGACCGCCGCCGCGGAGCCGCCGCCGGTCTGCAGGTCCCGCGATAGCAGCGCACGCACCTGGCCCGCGACGCCCGCCCTGGTCACCTGCCTTTTCGCCAGATCTCGGCACAGCACGACGAAACCCTGGTGGGCGGCCGAATTGGCCTGCCGCGCAGGCATTCCGGCGTAACGGGTTGCGAAGGCGATCGAGTCTTCGACCGCGCCGAAAATCGGCTCCACACCGAGGATGTCGACGTAGGTGGACAGATCGCCCGCAGGCACCCGGTGCCGGAAGCGCACCGCCGTGAGCGGAACGTCGAACCCCGCGGCGTCGCTCATCATCGACCGCGCCGCGGCGGCATTGCGCTCGACCATGAACGCGCGGGCGTCGTCGGGCACGTCGTCCGCCGACATCCGGAATACGGTCGAATCACCGCGCTCAACCACGTCGAAGGGCATGAAGCCCCACACCAGGTGCAGATTGTCGGCAATGACCTGGAGCGAGTGCGCCAAATTCGGGCTGGTCAGCATTGCCGCGCCGAGCGAGCCGTGCATGGCGGCGTGATATCGGCTTCCGATGTCCACGCCGATTCCCGGCTTACTGCGGAATGTCCGCACCAAATTCCGAATGACAACGAATTCCTGATTCGGCGTGATCGCGGCGGCCATGTCCGTCAAACTCCGCGGCGCGATTTTCGACGCCTGCAGGACCTGCGGAACTCCCGCACCCAGCTGAACCGCACGCCGAGCCATCAATTCGACACTGCCGATGCCCATGGGGGTCTCGAAATGCGGAACTCCCGAATTGCGCACGACATCGAAATACGTTATGTCCATTACGTCCCCTCGACCTGACCGATGCGGGAGAGAAGCGGAAAGAAACGCGGACGGCAATACTATGGCGATACCGGACAACCGAGAATTAAACGTGATCCATATCACTCTACCGCCAGGAGCCCGGCTGCGGGCGGGCGATTCGGCCTGCCGGTTGCCGCCCAGCGTTCGCCCGCAATGATGACGCTGCCGAGGAACCGCAGTCCGACAGTGCGGGCCGAATCGGCAAGCCGGGCGGTGGCGTGGCGGTCCTCCGGACTGGGATCGGGGTTCCCAGAAGGGTGGTTGTGCACCACGACGAAAGAGCAGCCGTCGTGGCGGAGCACGGCGTTGAGGATCTCACGCACCGGCACCGCGACCCCGTCGATAGCGCCTTCCGCGACGAACAGGCTGTGGCGCAGCCGATCCTGGGCGTCGCACCCCTCCACCAACAGTCGTTCGGTGCGGGAACCGGCGAACTTGGGCCGGGCCAGAGCGACCGCAACGGCCGGGCCCTCGATCCGCGGGGCGAGGTCCGGGTCGCGATCCACGCGGGCGCCGAGATGGAACGCCGCGACAATGGACGCGGCCTTGGCCGCGCCGACGCCCGCGCGGGCCGCGAGCTCCTCGGGCCGGGCAGCGGCGAGACCTTTGGGGCCGCCATAAGCGGCGAGCAGGTCGTAAGCCAACTCGAGCGCATTCTGGCCGACCCGCCCGTGCCGCAACAGGAGCGCGAGCAGTTCGCCGTCGCTCAGCGCGTGCGGCCCCAGCGCGGTGAGCCGCTCGCGCGGGCGCTGGTCGGCGGGAAAGGTGGTTATGGGAACCGACATGGCACGCCCCTCAGTAATGCCGACTGGTTGCGTCCATCATGGCTCGCCCTACCGACATAGCGGCCAGGGCGACACTGCCACACCCGGACCACGCGTTTACACCCGCAGCTGCGGGTGTAAACGCGTGGTCCGGGTGTGGGAGTTCAGGCGAGTTCGACGACGCCTGCGGCGTTGAGCGGGTCGCGGATGAGCTGGATCAGCGACATGCCGAGGCCGTAGGTGTGGATGCGACGGTTGGGGACGATGCGGATGAAGCAGCCGTTGGGGCGGTCGAGCTCGCCATGCGACGTGATCGACTTCAGCTTGCCCTGGTCCAGCAGGCCGCGAATGTGCGGATCGTCCATGGCGAAAACTTCGGCGGCGCCTTGGAACTGGATCTCCGAAGGCGGCCCGACCGGTGCCCGGCGCACCGGGATCACCACGCCCACATGCGGGTTTTCCACAACGTTGCGGACCTTGCGGCTGTCGCGGTCGGTGTTGATGTAGATATCCGTGCCGACCGCCTCGTACAGCACTCCCGCCGCGTGCGACCGCTGCTTGGGGGACGAGGTGGCAATGGTGCAGAAGGAGCGCTTGCCGATGACCTTGGTCAGTTCCGCGGCGGTCGGGGCGGTGGGGTGCTGCGTTGTTGTCATGCATTGAGTCTGCCGCCGAACCCGAGTCGGCGAAATCGTCCAGAAGCTCGGACACATACGCCTTCGTCTACGCAGGCAGCCTCAGGCCCGCGGCGAGCACCGGCCACGACTTCTTGAACGCGTCTTCCCAATAGCCCCATGAGTGGGTGCCGGAGGGGATGAAGTCGTAGGTCGCCGGGATGTTGAGCTGCTGGAGCCTGGCCTGCAGATTGTGCGAACACCAGTTGACGCCGCCCTCGATGACGCCGCCCACCGCCACTTGGTTGAGCCAGCCGCCGACGCCGGGCAGCGTGTGCGGGCCGCCGAGGGCGTCCCATTTGCCCGGCACGCCATTGCCGCTGGAAATGTAGAGGTGCTTGACCGGGCGCAGCTTTTCGGCGTTGACATACGGATCGTTCTGCGCCCACATCGGGTCATGCTGCGGGCCATACATGTTCAGCGTATTGCCGCCGCCCCACACCTGAACCGCGAGGTCGACGAAGGTGTGGCCCACCGGGTCGCTGATCTGTGCACAGCCGCTGTAAGCCGCCACGGCCTGGTACAGGTGCGGCTTGGCGATCGGCAACTGCAGAACCGAGGTGCCGGAAGTGGACAGTCCCGCGATGGCGTTGGTCTTGTTGGTGCCCAGTGCCGCGTCGACCAGCACCGGGATCTCCTCGGTGAAGAACGTGCGCCATTTGTTCAGCCCGAGCACGGGATCCTTCGCCCGCCAGTCGGTGTAGTAACTCCAACTCCCGCCGACCGGCATCACGACGTTGACGTTCTTGTCCGACAGCCACAGCAGGACGTCGGTCTGTTTGGTCCACGTCGCCGAATCCTCGCCGCCGCCTGCGCCGTTGAGCAGATACAACACCGGGCGCGGGCGGCTTGCGTCAGCCGGGCGCTGCACCAACAGCGGGAAGTTCGCGTTCATTGCCGCCGAGTGCACCGTCAGAGAAATG
>JABFVX010000376.1 GCA_013362555.1 Mycobacteriaceae bacterium | reverse complement strand
GGGTAGCGCGTCAGCATCACGCCCATCAGCAGTCCGCCGTTGCTGCCGCCGACCGCGCCCAACTGGGCCGGGGTGGTGATGCCCCGCGCGACGAGGTCCTGGGCGACCGCGGCGAAGTCCTCGAAGGCCTTGTGCCGCCCGGCCTTCTGGGCCTGAGTGTGCCATTCCGGGCCGTACTCGCCGCCGCCGCGGATGTTGGCGAGAACCGAGATCCCGCCCAGCTCAATCCATCCCATTCCGCCCGCACCGCTGTAGCCGGGCGTGCGCGAGACCTCGAAACCGCCGTAGCCGGACAGGATGGCCGGGCCGGTCGCGCCCGCCCGGCGGGTGACGAAGTACGGCACCCGGGTGCCGTCGGCGGACGACGCGAAGAACTGCTCGGTGGCCACGCCGGTGGCGTCGAAGAAGCCGGGCTCGTGCTTGAGTTCGCTGAGCTCGCCGTCGACGCTGCCGGACAGCAGGGTGGCCGGGGTGGTGAATCCGCTGGTGGCGAGCATGAAGTCGTCGCCGCCGTCCAGCGGGTCCAGGCCCATGACAGAGGTGGTCGCCATCGCGGGGGCGGCGCCGAGCGGCCTGCGCTTCCAGGGCCCGGCTCCCGGCGGCGGCGTGAGCACCTCGAGCCGGGTCTGCACATCCGACAGCAGGCTCAGGACCAAGTGGTGCTCGGTCCAGCCGTATCCCTGCAGCGAGGTGCGCTCGTCCGGGGTGAACAGCACCTCGAAGTCGCGCCCCCCGGCGAGGAAGCCATCGAAGTCGCAGGTCAGCAGCGAGCCCGGCACGTAGGTGTGGTGCTTGATCGTCCACGGGCTCTTGAGCCGGATCAGCAGCCAGGTCTTGTACCAGGAGACGTCGGCGTCGGTGGGGGCGTCGAGCCGGGTCAGCTCGCCGGTGGCCGGGTCGAGCAGGAAGTTCTCTTCGTTGAAGAAGTCGGTGGCCCGGCCGACGTAGTGGCGCTCGAACCCGGGCGTGCGGTCGTACCCGGCTGAGATGGACACGTCCGCGGGCTCGCCCTCGTAGACCGTCTCCGCCGCGGACAGCGGCGTGCCGCGCCGCCACCGCTTGGCGATCCGCGGGTAGCCCGAGTCGGTGAGGGAACCGACGCCGAAATCCGTTCCGACATAGACGGTGTCGATGTCGATCCAGCTGATCCGAGACTTGGCCTCGGGCAGGAAGAACCCGCCGTCCTCGGGTGCGACGAACTGTCGGGCAGCCAGGTCGAATTCCTTGACCACGTCGGCGTCCGCCCCGCCGCGGGACAGGCTGATCAGCGCCCGGGCCTGGCCGGGCCGCAGTACGGCGGCGCCGTGCCAGACCCAGTTCTCGCCGTCTGCCTCGGCCAGCGCGTCCACGTCGATCAGGACGTCCCAGTCCGGCTGGTCATTGCGGTAGTCGGCGACTGTCGTGCGCCGCCACAGGCCTTTCGGGTGTCGGTCGTCGCGCCAGAAGTTGTACAGCCAGGGACCGCGGCGGCCCGGGTACGGAATGCGCACATCGGTGTCGAGCATGTCCAGGATGCGCCGCTCCAGCTCGGTGAACTGCGGCGAGGACGCGAACTCCGCCACCGTCGGTTCGTTGTGCGCTCGCGCCCAGGCAAGGGGGCGTTCCCCGGTGACATCTTCGAGCCAGAGGAAAGGGTCCGATACAGCCGCCGTCATTGCTCAAGGATTGCAGATCGCCGCTCGCCCCCGCAGTGCGCCTCCGCGTCCCATGCTTTCGTCCAGAACGACCCGTGAAGTGCGATAGGCGCAACTCGTGAGTCGTTCCGGACACGTGGCCGGGTCGTCCCAGGGGTGGGTGGGGTCGGTGGCCGGAGGGTCGGCGGCGGGACTAGGCTCGGCGGAGTGACTGCACACTATGACGTCGTCGTTCTCGGTGCCGGGCCTGGCGGGTATGTCGCCGCGATCCGGGCCGCTCAGCTCGGACTCAAGACCGCCATCGTCGAGGAGAAGTACTGGGGCGGAGTCTGCCTCAACGTGGGCTGCATTCCGTCCAAGGCGCTGCTGCGCAACGCGGAACTGGCGCACATCCTCACCAAGGAAGCCAAGACTTTCGGCATCTCCGGCGAGGTGAACGTCGACTTCGGGGTCGCGTTCGACCGCAGCCGCAAGGTCGCCGACGGGCGCGTCAAGGGCGTGCACTTCCTGATGAAGAAGAACAAGATCACCGAGTACGAGGGGCGCGGCTCTTTCACCGGGCCGAAGGCGCTGCGGGTGGCGCTGTCCAACGGGGGCTCCGAGGACATCTCGTTCGACAACGTCATCATCGCGACCGGCACCACCACCAAGCTGCTGCCCGGCACGTCGCTGTCGGCCAACGTGGTGACCTACGAGGAGCAGATCCTCACCCGGGATCTGCCCGGGTCGATCCTCATCGTGGGCGCGGGCGCGATCGGCATGGAGTTCGCCTACGTCCTGAAGAACTACGGCGTCGACGTCCGGATCGTGGAGTTCCTGGACCGCGCGCTGCCCAATGAGGACGCCGACGTCTCCAAGGAGATCGCCAAGGCCTACCGCAAGCTCGGCGTCACCATCACCACCGGCGCCGCGGTGCAGTCCATCGACGACGACGGCACCAAAGTCACGGTGGCCATCAAGGACAACAAGTCCGGTGCGGTCGAGACCGTCACCGTCGACAAGGTGCTGCAAGCGGTCGGCTTCGCGCCGCGGCTCGCGGGCTACGGGCTAGAGGCCACCGGCGTGGCGACCGAGCGCGGGGCCATCGTCATCGACGAATACATGCGCACCAACGTCCCCGGCATTTACGCCATCGGCGACGTCACCGGCAAGCTGCAGCTGGCACACGTCGCGGAGGCGCAGGGCGTCGTCGCGGCCGAGACCATCGGCGGCGCCGAGACGCTGCCCCTTGGCGACTACCGGATGATGCCGCGCGCCACCTTCTGCCAGCCGCAGGTCGCCTCCTTCGGCCTCACCGAGCAGCAGGCCCGCGACGAGGGCTACGACGTGAAAGTCGCCACATTCCCGTTCGCCGCCAACGGCAAAGCGCACGGCCTGGGCGACGCCACCGGTTTCGTGAAGCTGATCGCCGACGCCAAGTACGGCGAACTGCTGGGCGGGCACCTGATCGGGCCGGACGTCTCCGAGCTGCTGCCCGAGCTCACTCTCGCGCAGAAGTGGGACCTCACGGTCAACGAGCTGGCCCGCAACGTGCACACCCACCCGACACTCTCGGAAGCCCTCCAGGAGGCCATCCACGGCCTCGCGGGCCACATGATCAACTTCTGACCAGTGTGAGTTGCGCGATATGGCAACCGAGTTGCACGTCATGGACGCCGCTTAAGGCCACATAACGTGCAACTCGAGCGCCGTATCGCGCAACTCACGCCGGCAGGGTGTCGCGCTGAATGCCCAAGGCGGCGATGGTGGTGGCCAGGCCGTCGTACTGGGTGATCAGCAGCACGATCTCGATGAGCCTGCGGGCGTCGTAGTGGGCGGCCAGGTCGGTCCACGTGTCGTCTGTCACTTCTTTGGTGGTCACCAGTTGGTCGACGGTGCGCAGCAGTGCGGCGTGGCCGGGGCGCCAGCCGTCGGCGGCGGGGCCGTCCTGCACCCGGGCCAGAATGTCGGGCGTCACCCCGGCCTTGGCGCCGAGGCGGACGTGGTGGTCCCACTCATACCCGCATTCCCGCAGATGGGCGACGCGCAATATGACGAGTTCGCTGTCGTGGCGGGTGAGCCTGCCGCCGGGCATCAGTTTGCCGCTGTAATGCAGCCATCCGCGGAACAGGCCGCGGGTGCGGCCGAGGGTGCTGAACAGGTGGGCATCGGCGGCGCCCGCGGCGCGGGAAAGCGCCCGGCACACAAGCCAGTTCGCAATCCCGAGCTCACGCGGTCCGCCGGGTGGAATGCGCGGGACCGAGGGAGGGTTCACGAAACCGAACGTAGCAGGCATCTTGGGCTTACGGTTGCGTAGTCTGCGCAATCTGCGGCACGCTTCTTAACGGTCGGTAACTAGGGGGCTGTGACTACAGGCGCGAGGAGCTCAGGTGAGCCATTACAAGGCGAACGTCCGGGACATCGAGTTCAACCTCTTCGAGGTTCTCGGCGTCGACAAGGTGCTGGATTCCGGCGCTTTCGGCGATCTGGACACCGACACGGCCCGCGGCATCCTGGCGGAGGTGGCCCGCCTGGCGGAGGGGCCGGTCGCCGCGTCGTTCGTCGACGGGGACCGCAACCCCATCACCTTCGACCCCGAGGCCCACAGCGTTTCGGTGCCCGAGCCGATGCGCAAGACGGTGGCCGCCGTGAACGACGCGGGCTGGTCGGCGCTGGGCATGCCGGAGGCGATGGGCGGCATGGACGCACCGGCCCCGCTGACCTGGGCCACTCAGGAGATGATCGTCTCGGCCAACCCGTCGGCCAGCTTCTTCAACATGGGTCCGCTCATGCACACCGTGCTGTTCCGGGAGGGCACCGACGAGCAGAAGCGCTGGGCCGAGCACGCCTGGGAGAACCGGTGGGGCGGCACCATGGTGCTCACCGAGCCGGATGCGGGCTCCGACGTGGGCGCGGGCCGCACCAAGGCGGTCAAGCAGCCCGACGGCACCTGGCACATCGAGGGCGTGAAGCGCTTCATCTCCGGCGGCGACGTGGGCGAGACCGCCGAGAACATCATCCACCTGACGCTGGCCCGCCCCGAGGGCGCGGGGCCCGGCACCAAGGGCCTGTCGCTGTTCGCGGTGCCGAAGTTCCTTTTCGACTCGCAGACGATGGCGCTCGGCGAGCGCAACGGCGTCAACGTGACCAATCTCGAGCACAAGATGGGCATCAAGTCCTCGCCGACCTGCGAGTTGACCTACGGCGACGGCCGGCCTGCCGTCGGCTACCTGGTGGGCGAGGTGCACAACGGCATCGCGCAGATGTTCAAGGTCATCGAGAACGCCCGGATGATGGTCGGCACGCTGTCGACCGGCACGCTGTCGACCGGCTACCTGAACGCGCTCGACTACGCCAAGGAGCGAGTGCAGGGCGCGGACCTCACTCAAATGGCGGACAAGGCCGCTCCCCGCGTCACCATCACCCACCACCCGGACGTGCGGCGCAGCCTGATGCGGCAGAAGGCGTACGCCGAGGGCCTGCGCGCGATGTACCTCTACACCGCTGCGTACCAGTGCCTGCCACTGGCCGCGCAGGAATTCGGCGCAGACCGGGAACTCGCGGACCGGGTGAACGACCTGCTGTTGCCGATCGTCAAGGGCGTCGGCTCGGAGCGGGCTTACGAAGTCCTCACCGAATCGCTGCAGACTCTCGGCGGCTCGGGCTATCTGCAGGACTACCCGATCGAGCAGTACATCCGCGACGCCAAGATCGACTCGCTCTACGAGGGCACCACCGCGATCCAGGCGCAGGACTTCTTCTTCCGCAAGATCATTCGCGACAAGGGCGC
>JABFVX010000076.1 GCA_013362555.1 Mycobacteriaceae bacterium | reverse complement strand
TGTGGCAAAAAGGCGTGCGGCTGTGCTCGTCACGGGACGGGGCAGGGGCAGCCTGCGGCGGGCGGGACCGGCATGGGAATCGGGACGGGCGCCTCCGGGACGACCGGGATGCCGGGGCGGAGACCGGAGGCGCGGCTGCCCGGAGCGTTCGCGCGGCGCTGTCCGGAGGCGGCGCCATTGCCGGTGTCGGGCGCTTCCGGAGCGGAGCGGGGTTGCGGCGCAGCGCCCTTGGCCGGGCGCATGACGGGCGGCCGGGCCGCGGGCGCAGGCAGGATCGGGCACGGGCATGAGGCGGGTACACGCACCGGGGCCTCGGGCACGACGGCGCGTCCGCCGCGGGCGCGGGTGCCCGGTGCGCCTTTGCCGGTGTCGGGCGCTTCGGGGCTGGACTGGTGTCCGGCCGAAGCCGCGGCAGTTCCAGATTCCGACTGCGCGACCAAGAGCAGCGTCGCCGCCACCAACGGCGCCGCCAGGGTCATGCGGCGCAGAGCTGGTGGCGTACGGCGGGCGAAAGGCATATCAACTCACTTCCCCATCGAAGGCGTGCAACTGGCGTGGGCCGAGAAAAGGGCAGGTGAAAATGAAATGTGCGGCAGTACCGTAGCGTGTCGCGGCGCTGTCGGGAACTATGGCCGCGGCGTGGCGATATGACTCATTTCAATTTCATTCGCGCTTGCGCCGCTGCCGCCGCTCCGGCGCCCTGAGCTTACTGACAAGACGTAGTCGCTGCCAGGCGGCTCGTCGACAAGACGCGCCGGTCCATGTTTTAGGCGCTACATCGGCCGCGCCGTCGACCCCAACGGGCCGACCGAGCGAATCTTGTTGTCCGCCATGGAGGATACTGCGGGCCTGTACCTATCCGGCCGGATATCCCGATGTCGTCGTGCGGTGTTACCTGCGGTTCAGCGTGACGGCTTGGGCGTGAAAATCCCCGGCACGTCCGCGTTCTTGATCGGCGTCTCGGAGTTGGCCTGCACCGCACACAGCAGCTGCACTGCGGACATCCCCAGGTCGACCGACGTTCCGCTCGGATCGTCTTTGCTGCCGCTCTGCTGTTGCAACGCTTTGGTCACGGTGACGCGCTTGTCGTGGTCGTCCATGCCGAGATACTCCCGGCAGGACGTGTCCCCACCCTTGTTCAGCGTCTTCTCGACGTCGCTGCACCCAACAATCCCCGCGATGGCCGCGACAACCGCTGCGGCGGCGACAAAGTGTCTGTAACTCATGGTTACATATACTCCCGGCTCCGGGGGATGGTGTGGTTCAGACGCTACCACCCAAACCGCGGCCGCACCGTGCCGGGCGCGGGTAAGGTTCCGACCGCATCGCCGGACGCGTTCGTTTCACCCCGATTGAGGTTTCGAGATTGAGGTTCAGATGACATCGCTCAGCCGAGTATTCGCCCTGCCTGCCACTGTGATCGCAGCAGCCGCAACGCTTCTCGCGGCCACTGCCGCACCGGCCGCGGCCCAGTCGGGCGGCAAGTTCCAGACGTTCTACGCACTCGCCGCAGGCCCGTGCGTCGCGGTGGTCGATTCGTCTGTGCACGGCCCGGGCTATCCCAGCTCGGCCTCGTTCACGGTGAGTGCCAACCTGATCGGCCTCGGCCCGTGCAGCCTCGACGTCACGCTGCAATGGCGCAATGTCGCGACCGGCCAGACCGGAACCCGCACCGCACACGCCGTCGGCCCGGGCTATTGGATCAGCGATCCCAAGACCACGATCTTCCAGCCCGGCTTCGGTCAGTTCGTCGGCACCGTCACCGTCCCGACCCCGCACCTGGGCGACCCGGGCCAAGTGGAGTTCACCGTCGACCCCTACAAGGGCTGACCGCAGCCGCACCCCCAGTGGTCGGACGCACCGAATTCGGCGCGATAATTCCGGTGCGTCCGGCTAAAAAGGGTGCGTTCAGGCGACGCCTGGTGTGGCTCGGGCGGGGGCGAACCAGGGGCGGGGGGTGCGGTCCGCGGTGGCCTGGACCAGGCGGCGGGTTACGTCGGGGTCTGGGCCGGTGGGTTCGGGGCGGGGAAGGTAGGGGGTGAGGGCTTCGGCGGGGGATTCGTCGGCCGAGGGGGTCAGGCCCGCGTTGCGCAGGACCGCGGCGAAGTGGTCGGGTTCGTATTGGGTGATCCAGGGTTCGCCCAGTGCGGCCGACAGTTCGAGGTGGACGCGGCGGGCGCCGTCGTGGCGGGCGGGGGACACCCGGGCGGACTGCACGTAGTCGAGGACCAGCCGAGTCGGGCCGGTGAGCGCACCAACGACGTTCAGTACTGCCGCCACGGTGTCCTCTGTTGCGTACATGGTGCCGCCGAGCCAGCTCACACAGGTCGGCAGCGCCGGGTCGAAGCCTGCCGCCGCCAGATCCGCCGCCAGAGTGCGCTGTTCGAGGTCGGTCGCGACGAAGCGGACGCACTCAGGCACCGAGACGGCGGCGGCGGCGAGCCGTTCCCGCTTCCAGTCCAGCACCGCAGGCAGGTCTACCTCGAATACGCGGGCCGCGGCGGTCGGATGGCGGTAGCCGAAGGTGTCCAGGCCCGCACCGAGGATCAGCGCCTGGGCCGCGTTCGAGGACAGAAAGACGTCCTCGGCTACCCGGTGGCGGACGGCCAGGAACAGCCTGCGCTGCCGGCGGGCCGGATCGTCGCCGCCGAGCATGCGCAGCAGTTCGGGGCCGACGCCCGCGACAGGGACCGCCAACGGGTCGGAAAAGACCAGCGGATCGTCGCCGACCTGGTGGTACGCGCGAATGAGCGCCGCCGCCAAGGCGGTCGGGCTCGGAGCCCCGGCGAAAACCGGCGCGATCGGGTCCATTGTCCAAGACTAAGGCCGGTGGTGAGATTTCTCAGCGTCGCTGAATCCGGCGAATCGGACCGACGAAATATGAGAACGAAACTTCGCCGGATCGGCACTGACTCGTCCGTGTTTCCAACCCGGCGTTATTCGGAGTCGAGCTTTATATTGCCCGAAGGTCGCATTCCGATTCGACGTGTGATTGGAGAACGGTGGACATCAAGAAGGTGAGCTCGCTGTCGCGGCGCGATGTGTTCGGTGTGTCAGCCGCGGCGCTGGCGGTGGCCGGGGTCGGAGTCAGTGCAGGCTGTGGCGACGATTCTCACAGTCTGCCGGATGCCGCCCGCGATACCAAGAATCCGATCGACCCCAGCGCGAGGATCGTCGACCAACAGCAGCAGGCGCAGAAGTCGATGCCTTTCTCCGACACCGCGGACTTCGCCGCCACCGACCGCGGTTTCATCGCGGGCCTCAAGCCGGACGTCGTCAAGGACGCCAAGGGCAATGTCGTCTGGAACAATGACTCCTATGCCTTCGTGACGGGCACCTGTCCCAACTCGGTGAACCCCAGCCTGTGGCGGCAATCGCAATTGGTGATCAAGCAGGGTCTCTATGAAGTCGTCCCGGGGATTTACCAGATCCGCGGGCTCGACCTGTCGAACATGACGCTGGTCGAAGGCAAGACTGGAGTGATCGTGATCGACCCGCTGATCTCGACGGAGACCGCCGCGGCGGGCCTCGCGCTCTATCGCAAACACCGTGGCGACAAGCCTGTCACCGGCCTGATCTACACCCACTCCCATGTCGACCACTTCGGCGGCGCCATGGGCGTGACCACCACCGAGGACGTGGCGGCCGGGCGCTGCCCGGTGCTGGCGCCGACCGGCTTCATGGACCATGCGGTGTCGGAGAACATCTTTGCGGGCACCGCGATGGCGCGTCGCGCGGCCTACATGTACGGCGCCGCGCTCCCGCGCGGGACGAAAGGTCAAGTCGGAGCCGGGCTCGGGCAGACCACCTCGACCGGAACCGTGAGTCTGATCCCGCCGACGCGCACCATCTCCCAGACCGGGCAGCAGGAGACCGTCGACGGCGTGCCCATCGTGTTCCAGATGACCCCGGGCACCGAGGCGCCGTCGGAGATGAACTTCTACTTCCCGGAGCACCGTGCGCTCTGTGTGGCCGAGAACGCCACCCACACCCTGCACAACCTGCTCACGCTGCGTGGCGCCGTCGTCCGGGACCCGCACGAATGGTCCAAGTACCTGACCCAGACGATCCTCATGTTCGGCGACAAGACCGACGTCGCCTTTGCGTCCCACCACTGGCCGACGTGGGGTCGCGAGCAGATAGTCGAGTGGCTGTCGCTGCAGCGCGACATGTACGGCTACCTGCACGACCAGACGCTGCGCCTGGTCAACCAGGGCTACACCGGCACCGAGATCGCCGAGATGATCCAGTTGCCGCCTGCGCTCACCGAGAAGTGGTACTGCCACGGCTATTACGGATCGGTCAGCCACAACGTCAAAGCCGTCTATCAGCGATACATGGGATGGTTCGACGGCAACCCGGCCCACCTGTGGGAGCACCCGCCGGTCGAGTCCGCCAAGCGCCACGTCGACGCCATGGGCGGCGCATCGGATGTGTTGCACAAGGCGGGCAAGGCCTACGACGACGGCGACTACCGGTGGGCAGTGCAGATGATCAACTACGTGATCTTCGCCGACCCCGACAACAAGGACGCGAAGATGTTGCAGGCCAGTGCGTTCGAGCAGCTCGGCTACGGGTCCGAGAACGGCACCTGGCGCAACTTCTACCTTTCCGGCGCCTACGAACTGCGCAACGGCTCCTTCGGCACTCCGACGAAGACCGAATCCGCCAGCATGCTGAACGCACTCACCGTCGACCAGATCTTCGACTCCGTCTCACTCCTGGTCAACGGCCCGAAGGCGTGGAAGACGCGGATGACGACCGACTGGCGCATCAGCGACGAAAACCGCACGCACCGCGCCGAACTGCGCAACGGCGTGCTCATCCATTATGACCTGCCCGCCGGGTTCGCGGGCCCCGCGGCCGACATGACATGCACGCTCACCCGGCCGACCCTGATCGCGATGCTCACCGGCGGCACCGACCCCGCCGCCGCGGTCCGCGGCGGCAAGGCCAAGATCGAGGGCGATCCCGCGAAGCTGGCTCAGCTGAAGGGTCTGCTCGACAAGCCCGACCCGAACTTCGCCATCGTCACCCCTTGAGCAACGTCCAGAACGACCCGTGACGTGCGTCCAGCGCACGTCACGGGTCGTTCTGGACGTTCGAGCTGCTACCGTGCGCCGGGCAGCGGCGCATTCACGGTGGTGAAGTACTGCGCCACCCCGAGCGCCGCGGCGGGCAGGGTCAGCAGCAGCTGGCCGGCAACCGTTCCGAGCGACGACAGGGCGATCGCGCCGCCCACACAGCCGATCACGGCGGCGGGCAGGAACGCGCCGAACAGGCCGATGATGGTGGCACTGGCGATGGTCGCGCCCGCGATGCCGCCGAGCACGCATCCCAGTCCTGCGCCGCCGACCGCGCCGACGGCGGTGCCCAGCGCCGCGCCCCCGACCATCGTGCTGGACATGCGCATCCAC
>JABFVX010000315.1 GCA_013362555.1 Mycobacteriaceae bacterium | reverse complement strand
GGCCAGCGCCTGTTCGCCGCACGGAACACCGGTCAGCGCAATGGGTGACCACTACGAAGTCGGCCGGGAAAAGATTCGCGAATTCGCCCGCGCCGTCCAAGATTTCCACCCCGCGCACTGGGACGACGCGGCCGCCCGCGAGCTCGGCTACCCCGGGCTGGTCGCCCCGGTGACTTTCGCCTCCGCGACCGGCGGCGTCCTGCAGCGCGACATGTTCCGCGCGGCGCTACCCGATTACGCCCCTAGCCGGCTGCTGCACGTGGAACAGGAACTGCGCTGCCACCGGCCCGTGGTCGCGGGAGATCGTCTGCTTTACGACGTCACCGTGGATTCCCGTCGCGAACTCGCGGGCGGCGACATCATCGTCGTCAGCACCGCCATCAGCGACGTGGACACCGGTCCGGTGCAGTCCGTTCACACCACCCTGATCGGCCGCCGCGGCGATCCCGCTCGGGACATCGAGACCCTGTCCATGCCGGAGCGTCCGATCCCGCTGCCGACCGAATCCGACGCCGCACCTGTCCCACGCCGGCGGTACACCCCGCGCCGGCCGCGGCCTGCCGCGGCCGGCGACATCAGCGCCGGACGGCGGTTCCCGGCCCGGTCGTACCGATTGGCGCGCGGCGATCTCGTCAACTACGCCGGGGTGTCGGGTGACAACAACCCGATTCACTGGAACGACGCCGCGGCGCTGGCCGCCGGCATGAGTTCCGTGGTGGCACACGGCATGCTGACCATGGGAATGGCCGCAGGCTACCTGAGCGAGTTCCTGTCCGACCCGGGCGCCGTCACTACCCTCGCGGTGCACTTCGCCAATCCGGTTCTCGTGGACACACAGCGCCCCGCCGAGATCACCTTCACCGGCGCCGCAATCCAGGCCGCGCCCGAATCGACCACAATCGCCCTGACCGCCCATTCGACAGGCGTGCCCATCTACGGCAACGCCACCGCAACCATCAACCGAGAACTTCCGGAATGACCCACGAGTTGCGTTGGACGCACCTTACGGGTCGTTCTGGACAGGCAGGTTCGCGGCGACGTATCCGCTTTCTCGCCCGGCCAGGACGTACAGCTCACCCACGGCGCCGGGATCGTAGCCTTCAGCCCTGAGTTCGACCTTGCGGTTCTTGAATGTCGACGTGAGTGTGAGCTCGTCGACGATGCGCACGAACAAGGGCATCGCGTAGGTCGGCAGCCGGCGGTAGAGGCCGTCGGCCAGGGCAATCCCGTCGAACGCGGCGTTCTTGCGCAGGACGACAGCGGCCATGCCTGCCTTCCCGTCCGCACCCGGCACTGCCACCCCGTACACCACCGCGTGATCGATGGCGCCCACCGCCGCGATCGCGGCTTCAACCTGTGTCGCGGAGACGTTCTCACCTTTCCACCGGAACGTGTCGCCCAGCCGATCCACGAAGGCGACGTGCCGACATCCTTGATCGAGCACCAGATCACCGGTGTCGAACCACACGTCCCCGAGCTCGAAGCCGTTTCGAATCAACTTCGCCTCACTCGCCTTCGCGTCGTGAACATAGCCGTCGAACGGCGTCATCTCGGTGACTCGGGACATCAGCAAACCCACATTGCCGCGGCCTGCTCGCCGCAACCGTCCGTTTGCACCGCGCAGCGGCGCACCGGTCTCCGCGTCGTATTCGACTACCGCGTACGGAAGTGCGCCGACCCCAGCAGTTCTCGGCACATTGAACACGTTGACGAACGCCAGCGGGCATTCGCTCGCACCGTAGAATTCGACGACCCGACGGATGCGGAAGCGGTCGCGGAATTCGTCCCACAGCTCGGGGCTCAGCCCGTTGCCGACCACCACCCGCACGCGGTGGGCCCGCTCGGCGGGCGTCGGCTCCAGGTTGAGCAGATACCGGCACATTTCGCCGACATGAACGAAAGCCGTCGCGCGGGCGCGAGCGATATCGTCCCAGAACGTCGACGCCGAGAACCTGCCGCCCAGTGCGAATGTGGCGTTCGCGGCGATCACCGACGACAGCGCCACTGTAAGGGCATTGTTGTGGTACAGCGGCAGGCAGCAATACAGCGCGTCTCGGCGTGCGAGTCGCACGCCCACGCCGCCGAAGCCGGCCCAGCTACGCGAACAGCGCAGATGCGACATTGCGCTGGCTTTGGGCAGGCCGGTGGTGCCCGAGGTGAACACGAGGAACGCGTGTTCACCGGCAGTCACATTCGCACAGACTTCAGGATCGGCGTCGCTCGCAAACGCCGCGGCATGGTGGACGTCAGCGGCGTCGACGACAGATGCCGACAGGTCGTCGAGCCGGTCGACGGCGTCGCGGCACTCGGCGCCCACGACGAGCATGCTGCTGCGCAGCAGCCCGATGCTGTGCGACAGCACCTGTCCGCGCTGGTGGTGATTGAGCATGCCTGCGACCGCACCGAGCTTGACGACCGCGAGCACGAGAAACAGTGTCTGCGGCCGGTTTTCGAGCATGACGCCCACGACGTCCCCGCGCTCGACACCGTACTTCTGGTCGAGCGCGCAAGCGTAGCGGTTCACGATGAGGTTTGCCTCGCAATAAGTCCACTCCTCGCCTTCGAACCGAAGGAAGACGTCATTCGGAGTGCGCCACGCAGCCTCCTGAAACATTGCGCCGATCGACCATGCGCTGTCGGGCCGAATGCCGAAACCGCTCGCGTTGCGCAGGATTCGCGGCAGATGCCAAGCCACACCCGGCGCCCGCAGGACGACATCCCGCAGCCTCACCCTGGTCCGAGCATGCCTGTGCACTACGTATGTCCTTTCGATTCTTCCGGCCTGCCATGGAGCACGCACCGCCGCCTGCCGGTGAAAGTCCGGCACAACGTGGGATTACTGCTCGCCGTCGCGGGTGCGAGGCGTGTTCACGGCCTCTGCCGGGACGCGGCGCACTCCGGCGGAGACGTCGCGACGGAGCGTTTCGTATTCGTCAGCCAGCAGTGCCAGCCGGCAGTGCAGTGCGCGAGCCGCCGATGCCGGTTCGTTCGCGAATGCCGAGAACGAGCGGATTGTCATGTGGGCGAGGCTGTCGATGGTCTGCCCCACTGTCCGCGGATGCATCGGCGAACTGGGTGGCGCGGCAGGCACCACCAGTTCGACCCACTCATCCACCCGACGGATCAGGTCGGACCTGCTTCGGCCGACGACCCAGCTGAGGAACTCGGCCCACTTGACGACATCGTCCGGGTCGCTCGATCGATCGTTGCTCAACAGCTCGACGATGCCGTGGGACAAATTGTCTCCCGCTTCGTAGATGTCGGCCAGCGCCTTGGCCGCTGTGAGTACCGGATTCGAGTAGGGCAAGGAGCCTCGGCAGGCAGCGAGCACGGCTGCCTTGTCCGGTAGCCACCTGACGTCCGCTGAGCTGCTCACGGTCCGAGGCTCGCATGCAGGCGAAACATTCTCCATGGGGAATTCCCCTACGTTTCACACAGGTCCGCACGTCCGTGGCGACAGCCTCCATCTGATCGCGCCTGCGACCGTTGGGAAACCGGACGTGAGGCGAAAGGTAGGGAATCGCCCCATACCGGGCATGGCCGCCCGATGCCATCGTGAGCCGATGAGCACGTCTCCGAGCAGCTGCGGCCACCCGGCAGCGGTACGCGGGCAGCGCCGATGCCGCGCAGTCGTAGCGATCGGGAATACCGATGGCGGCCCGTAGCTTCGGCGCCGCACCGGGACCGGCAGGCACGGGCTGACCGACATGTCCGAGACTCTCGGGGTCGGGGACGAATTCTGGTGGGCAACCGGCAGCGGTGCCGCAACGGGGATCGCATCGAGCGTTGGTTTTCTGATCGGCGGGCCTGCCATGGGCGGCCTGCTCGCCGGCCTGGCGGGCGGCGGACTGGCCATGGGTTTGGCCCTGCGCTCCGGCCAGAGTTGGAGCGAGGCGCTCGTCGCGGGCGGGCGAGCGGCGGTCGTGGACGGCGTCCTCGGCGTCGTGCCGGGCGGCTTGATCGGCGGTGCGACTCGGGGAATCGTCAAAGGCGGCGCCCGGAACATGCTCCTCAGCACCCGCCTGGCTTTCGCGCCGAGCGGCGGACTGCGCGCCGCCCGCGCCGCGCTGCCGCGACGCGGCGCAGGCTCGCTGGTCACACTTGCCGCGGTACAAACAGGACATACCGCGCTGAGCGTGTACGACCTGGAATACGAGGCTATTCCGGTGGTCAACATCGGCAATGCCGCACAGTCGGGGAGCCATCCCGGAATGCAGGACCTGTGGATGCCCAACCAGCACGCGCACCTGTACCCCGACATGTATCGGTTCTCGGACGCTGTCGAACAGTCCTACCGGTCGATGCCGCTCGCGTTTCGCCAGATCTTCGACACCTTCGGGGCAGCGGTTAAACCCCCCGCTCCGGCTCTTCAGCTATCACCAGGATTCATGTTTCCAGAGCCCAAAGCCTACGCCGAGGTCTATCGTGCGTACGGCGACCAGGAAGCCGCACTCATAGCAGCCGTCAACAAACTGATGGCGACATCCAAACAGATTCTCCTACTGCTGGCGGAATCCGCTGAATCGTCCGGGAAGGCGAAAGACGCCGTCAATGCCATCGTGGACACCATGAGCGCGTCTGCGCGGACGATTCCGAGCGGGACGACCGAGGAGCTCCACATCCTCCGGTTCATGACGACGGCGGTAGACGCGGGCGAGCGCCTACTCGCCGACATCGGACGTGAGCAACAGCGCATCGCGGACGACATCAACCGTCAGACAAAACAACTCCAGCCGCCGACACAGCCGCGACCCGAGCCACAGCCGTCGAAGGCGGTCGCGAAACGCTCCGGAAGCGCAGGCCGTTCCCAACCTCCGGAAAAGCCCCCGGCCAAAGACACCCCCCGCGCAGGCGCCCCAGGCCGCCAAGGCAAGAGCGCACCAAAGGGATCCGCGCCTCACGAGTCGCCCGATTGTCCCGGACCTCCCGCCCGGACGCCGTGGTCCGATTCGGGCGGCACATCTCCGCACCCAGCCCACCCGCCTGCGCCTGCACCGCCGGTAGGCAGACCCGTCCAGGCCATGCCGCTTCCGCCCTTGCCGCAGCCGGAGCCGCCTGACCTCTCGACCCCGCAGGCGCCCGACCCCGGTCTCAGCGGCCCCTCGGGCCTGCCCGCACCGGCCATGCCTGCCGCAATCGCGCCGATGCTCGGCCAACTGGCTGCCATGGCGCAGGCCGCCGCCATGCAAAGTCTCTACGGGGACGGCATGGAGGCGCTCCGCGGCGACGACCGGAACAAGGACGAGCGGTCGCGCCGCGACACCGAGTCGGGCAAGCCCGGTCCGAGCGGCAGTCACCCGCCGCCCGGCGCTGCACCACCGAACCGGGCGACTGTCTCGCAGGCTCCGGAAGGAGCCAAGAACTACACCTTCCCGGACGGGCGCAGCCAGCCCGTTTCGGCCTCGGTGGAGCAGGCATTGCGCGCAGCTTTCGACAACCATGCCGCCACCGACGCCAAGGCGGCGTACGCAGGCACCCGTTCCGCCTGGGCAGGCCCGCGGCCCGGCACCGCCGTCACAGCCGACCGGCTCCGCACCGGAGACGTGGCGCTGTGGTCGAGCCGAAGCGCGATCCTGGTGGTTTTCGGCGACGGCGAACACCGCACCGAACAGGTCGTCGCCAACGGCGCGTTGCGGCAATTCGCCGCCGAGATGAGCGACAACGCAGGAAAATTCGGCGCCTTCCTCGGCTATGCCCGCCCCACCGACATCGTTGCGGACGCTCCGCCCGTGCCCAGCGGCGAGCCCCACCCCACATTGCACGGCGTCGCGTAGGCGGCGCCTCGCCCGCTGGACAAGCTGATGCCGTTGAGCTCAGGCAGAAGTCGTCAAACGCGGCACGCGCGCCGAGTAGGTCGGCTGAGCGCACAGTGTCCCTCCAAATTGTGCATTTGCACCGCTGCCGCCGGGACAGTGTGCACTCGGCCGACCTACGGTCCGAGACCACGAAGCAATCCCTGCCGGCGAAGCGCTAGCCGGCAGCACCCGTGCGAAGGTGGACCGCGGCGGCAAAGCTCAGCCTGATTGCCACCATCAGGACCGGAGTGTCAAAGATCCACCCGGCTGAGATCGGGCTATGCCGCGGGCGAGCTACGGCCGGCCTCCCCTGCCGACTCCGGAAGGGTGCGGGCGCGAGCTGTCCGCGTGGCGTGAGCCGCCTTGATCAACGCCAGATCGTCTCCGTCGCCGGGCAGCACCGTGACTTTGCGTGTCAGCTGCCGGTTCTCGCGAACCAGCCTCGGCCAGTCGCTCGGGTCGGCGGTCAGGTACATGGTCCGCGGCGCACCGGTGCGGCGGCCGTGCGGATGCAGCAGGCGGGCCATCACCGCAAGCTGCACCAGGCAGGTCTCCACGGGGTGGCCTTCGTGCGCCAGCCCCAGTTCGACGGCCCGGTCCCCGCCCAGGTCCGTAGGCCAATAGTCGCAGCGGACGTCCACGACAGGGTCGGTGGCGTCGCGGCACGTCACCGGCGTCGCATACAACGCGGGCCAACCGCCGGCGGGCTCGCTGGTCATTGTCATCTCGAGCCCTTCGGCGCGACGACCGCGGAATCGAGAAACGCCGTTATTCCGTCGGATTTCGTCGAACGCGGAAAAGCGGACAGTTCGAGTGGAAACATCCTGTTCTCCATTTCGTGCTTCTGTGATGAGTCCATCGTTCCGCTACCCCCAGGAGCCCGTAATGGGGGAAACACCTACTCGCAGACGGAATGGGCACAACTGTCCGCGAATTGTCCGAATTGTGCACGCCGAGAATGGATGACAATCGGGTTGCGTAGTCATTCGAAGTTCTGCATCGGCGCTCGCGTTGACGACGGTTGGCCGGCGCGGGGGCGCAGGCGGACGGTGACGGGTCTGCTCACGTCCAGTGCCAGCAGCGGACGCGGCGTGATGGGTGCGTGTTCGGTGGGCACGAGCTGGTAGCGCTGCAGGATCATGGCTATCGCGAACTGCATTTCCGCCATGGCGAGCCGGTTGCCGATGCACACGCGGGGGCCTGCACCGAAGGGAATGTAGGCGGAAGCGTGGACTCCGACCGATGCCGCGGCGAACCGGTCCGGGTCGAACCGCTCCGGGTCGTCCCAGTAGTCACGGTGCCGGTGCAGATGGTAGCTGCTCCAGAACACGGTCGAGCCTGCGCGAATGCGGAATCCGCCGATTTCGTCGTCGGAAACGGCTTGCCGGTAGGACTGCCACGCCGGCGGATACAACCGGAGCGTCTCGTCGATAACCTGCCGCGTGTAGCTCAGCCGGGCCAAGTCGGCCATGGTCGGCCTGCGTCCGGCCAGGACGCGGTCGACCTCCTCGCGAAGTCGCAGCTCCACGTCGGGATGCCGTCCGACCAGGTGCCACAACCAGGCGAGGGTGCCCGCTGTGGTCTCGTGTCCGGCGAACAGCATCGTGAACACCTCGTCGCGAAGCTGTCGATCGTCCAGGCGTGCGCCGGTCACGTCGTCGTGGGCCCGCATCATCATCGACAGCAGGCTGTTTCTGTCGCTGTCGTCGCGTCGATGGGAGCGAATCATCGCGTACGTCACGTCGTCGACCACGGTGCGCGCGTCGTGGAAGCGACGGTGCCCCGGGGTCCGCACCGAAAGCGGTGGAAAGGGAAACCGGATGAATGCGGCGAGTTCGCGGTTTGCGGTGACCACCGCGGCCAGGAAGCGCCGGACGTCTGCGCCGTCCAAGTCCGTCGCGAACAGCACTCGGGTGACGATCCGCAAAGTGAGGCCGCCCATTTCACTGCGGATGTCGATCGGCCTGTCGGTGGCGCGCACCTGTTCCCAGCGGTCCAACATCTGCGCGATGGTGTCCGTCATGAGTTCGCCGAACGGCTCGACTCGCTTGCGGTGAAACGCGGGCTGGAGCATCCGACGCTGGAACAGCCACCGCGGCTCGGAAGCCATGATGAGTCCGTCGCCGAACAGGTTGCGCGCCATCGTGATCACCGGGCCGCCGCGGTCATAGTTGTGGTAGCGGGCCTTGAGGACGCGGTCGATGTAGTCGGGGTGATTCACGACGATCAGCGGCACCGGATACAGGTCGAGCGAGCAGACGTCGCCGTACTCGCTCAACAGGCGTCCGACCAGGTCTAGCGGCGACCGCTGGAATCCGAGTGTGCTGCGGAGAAATCCGCGGGGCCCGGGAGGCCGGGAGGCGCCCGGCGTCCGGTCACTCACGTCGTCGCCTCAGGCGCCTGCATTGTGGACACGGATCCGCTGATCAGAGGCCTGCTCATCGCATCACATTCGCACCGCGACACGGTGCCCGGTATGGGGTGTTTCCCTACCTTTGACCCTGAATCGGCCGTCTCGGGCGTTATTGGTCACGCGGCCTGCTGATCCCCGGGTTCAATTGCCGCGTGATGGAAATTTCGGGCGACGACGGACCTCAAGTGCCTCCACATCAGGTACGCAAGTACATATCCTTCCCGCAGGCGGGGAGCGTAGGCTGATGTTTGATGGTCTGACGACCAAGTCGAGTCGCCAGAGCGCACCCCCGGAGGCATCGATGACCCGGCACGGCGTGGGTTCGTCGCCCGGTCGTTTGGTAGGCCGATCCGCAGAGGTGGCGGAGCTTCGCACCGTCCTCGAATCGGTCTTGTCAGGTTCGTCCGGTGCGATCGCACTGGAAGGCGAGCCGGGTATCGGGAAGACCCGGCTGTTGACCGAGCTTCGGGGTCTCGCGCTGGGATTCGGATTCGACGTGGTGGAGGGGCGCGGCGCCGAGTACGAACAGGAAATGCCGTTCGGCATCGTCGTCGACGCGCTGGACGAGCGGTTCGGACTGCTTCGGACTCCACAGCTGTCGGCCGATGTCGGCGAGCGTCGCATGGCGGAACTGGCGGCGATGCTGCCGTCGCTCGCGGATCGCGGCCGCGGACCGGTGGACCGCCTGGACGTGGAGCGGTTCCAGCTCTACCGCGCGGTGCGTGCAGGCCTGGGACATCTCGCCAAGCGTCGCCCACATCTGCTGATCTTCGACGATGTGCACTGGGCCGATCCGGCGTCCGCGGAGCTGATCGGTTACCTGCTGCGTCGTCCGGTTCCGGGTGTGGTGCCCGCGTTGGCTTTCCGGCCGCGCAGCGTGCGCAATCCGCTGGCGGCCGCGATCGACAGCGCCATGCGCGAGGGCATTGTGCGCCGGATTGCGCCTGCGCCGCTGACGCTGCCCGAGGCGGCGGAACTCCTGGGCGCCAAGGCGACGCCACCGACGATTCGCGCCCTCCACACCGAGAGCGGCGGCAATCCGTTCTATCTCGAGCAACTCGCCCGCACCATGCAATACAGCCGGACGGCAGCTCCCGCGTGCGGCTCCGTGGGCGTCAACGATCCGGGTGAGCCTTGTACCGAGCGGGAGCTCCCCGCCGCGCTGCGGACCGCGGTCGCCCGGGAGATCAAGGCACTGCCGGCGGACGCCGCCGACCTGCTGCACCTAGCGGCTGCTGTCGGCGATCCCATCGACGTCGCGACTGTGATCGAAATATCCGCCGCCACAAGCAATGTCACGCTCGGCCACCTGGACCTGCTCGTGAGCGCCGATCTCCTGCGCACAACAGAGTCGGCGGCCAGGTTGCGTTTTCGCCACCCCGTGGTGCGCCGTGTCGCGTATGAGAGCACGCCGCCCGGCGCCAGGCTGCTCGCACACCGGAACGCGGCCCGCGTGCTCGCCGACCGCGGAGCACCGCTGACCGTGCAGGCCCACCACATCGCCCGATCGGCCGAGGTCGGCGACGAATCAGCGATCGCGGTACTGACCGAAGCCGGGCAGGAGGTGGCGGCGCACGCACCCGCGGCGGTGGCCGAATGGCTCACGGTGGCCCTCGGGTTGCTGCCCGAGGGCGACGGTGCGGCCCGCCGATCCGGCCTGACCGTGGCTTTGGCGACTGCGCTCGCCTCGGCGGGATTGTTGGAGCAGTGTCGTGCCCGGCTCGAAGAGGTTCTCGAGATGCTTTCGCCGGATCAGACCGAGGAGCGGATCACGATCAGTGCGATGATCGTGCGGGCCTACCACGGCATGGGGTTGCGGGTGCCTGCACGCCGCCTCATCGACGCGACGCTGCGAGATGCCGCCGACACCCCCGCGACAATCGCGCTGTACAAGGAACTGTCGGTGAACCACGTCATGAACGGCGAGTGGGACCAGGCGGTGGAGACGGTGCGCCACGCCCGCGCCCAGGCGATGACGCTGGGCCACGGAACCGCCGCCTATCTCTCAGCGACGGCAGCCCTCGCGCGGTTCATCGCCTATCGGGGGCCGATGGAGGCCATTCCACCGCTGCTGGACGAGGTTGCCGACCACGTCGACACCCACGCTGCCGAACTCGACCCGCAATTGCTCGACCCGCTCACCGATCTGATTTTCGCCGAGATCGGCGCCGATCGCTATCACGCCGCCGCGCGGCACGTCGACCACGGTCTTCGCATCAGCCGCAGACTCGGGCACAGCTACGCCCTGGCCGGATTCGTACTGGCCGACGTCGTCACCAAGCTGCTGCTCGGCAGACTGACCGAGGCGAGCGCCGCGGCCGAGTCGGCAGTGGAGATCGCGATATCGCTGGACAACAACCAGGTGTTGTCGGCGGCCGAGGCTTCCCGGTGCTGGGTGGAAACGCTGCGCGGCGATCTGTCGACGGCGTTGTCGGCGGGCAAGGCGGCGGTACAGGCGCTCGAGCGGCAGCCGTGCGCGTTCTTCGGCTGGCTCGCCCGGGCGTGCTACGGACAGGCTCTCATCGAGGCGGGAGAGTACGAACGCGGCCGATATCAGTTGCTTCGCCTCGGCGGCTCGGCCTTGACAGAGCTGCCGCCGGCCAATCGAGCGGCGTGGCAGCTGCCGTTGGTCGTCGCCGCACTGTCCGCCGGACACGTCGACCAGGCCGAGGCCGTCGTGACGATGATGGAGCAGACGGACACCGGTCTGCCGTCGCAACGCGGACGGACCTTGCACGCCCGCTCCAAGGTCGAGTTCGCGCGCAGCGACCACGCCGCGGCGGTCACACTTGCGCTGCAATCGGCGCAGTACTTCGACGAAGTCGGCATGCATGTCTGGGCAGCGCAGGCACGACTCACCGCGGGCCACAGCCTGGCAGCGGCGGACGCCCGAACCGATGCGCTGCGCGAACTCCGGCTCGCCCACGGCATTTTCGACGACGCAGGCGCGGCCCGACTGCGCGACGAAGCGGCCAGGGCACTGCGCAACCTCGGCGTGCGCGCGCGCCGGACCCCCGGATCCGACAACGGCGCGGCGCCGATCCAGCTCACGGCGCGCGAACAAGACATCGCCGAACGCATCGCCCGCGGCTACACCAATCGCCAGATCGCCACCGAACTGTTCATCAGTCCCAAAACGGTCGAGAAGCACACGGCGCGGGTTTTCGCGAAACTCGACGTGTCGTCCCGCGCGGCGGTGGCCTCCGCACTGCAACGCCAAAATCAATGACAGTGGTGCGCTCGTGACAGCGGGCGCACCACTGCTGCAATCATAGGGTTTTCCTCCATTGGTATTTCGGCGCGCCGGCGAGATCGTGGCATCATGCACATCAACGCCCCAGCCTCCGACCCCCTTTCCACGGCACGCGCCTTCCACCAAGCCTGGACCAGCCGGGATTACCGCACCGCGCGCCGACAACTCGACGGACTCTGCTGGATCGAAGAGCCCTTCCACAAATACGACTCGCCGTATGAATTCATGACCACGGTGATCCTTTTCGGCGACACTACCTATTGCGTCGAGCTCCTCGCCGAGTTCGCCGACGACACCGAGGCGATGCTGCTCTACGACATCACCATGGTCGATGTCGGCATACTGCGCATCGCCGACTTCTTCACCGTCTCGGCCGGACGCATCATCCGCCTCGTTCGAGTCCACGACACCGCAATCCTGCGCAATGCCGAGCTCCCACCCAATAGCGGCCACTTCCACGATGCTCCGCACTGACCATGACCGCGGCCCTGCGTCCCGCCGCGACGTCCGCCCGCATTTCCCGACGATACCCGAATAGCGCTGCAACACAAGCACTTTGACTTCACCACGAGGTACCCGCGTCGAGAAGTAGGGATTCTCCCCATGCCCGACCCGGCGTGCCCGATGCGAGCCTTCGAACTGGGCGGCGAGGCCTGCAACAGGGACGAGGGAGCCGATGCGGCGATGTAGGCAGATGTGGACAGGTCCGGCGCGGGCGGCGCTGCTTCGGAAGCTAGGCCTGGTCGGTGCGGCCACATTTCTGCTCATGTTCGCGGTCGGTGCGATGGCGTCCGCCGCCGACGGCGTCATCGCGGTGCCGGGCAATGCGGGGCTGGTATGGACGCGGGTCACCGACAGCGGCGGAGTCCGGCTGTCCGACTACATGTTCGCGACCAAGAGCTTCGATCTGATGAGCATGGGCGAGAGCATGCTCGCAGTCGTGCTCCAGTTCGAGTTCGTCGGCTGGATCGTCGTGGTGACCACGGCGATCTGGCTGATCGGATTCGCAATCGGCTTCCAGTGGCTGGATGCGTTCCGCGGCGCGCTTCAAGGCACAGCCCAGTTGTTCGCGTTTCAAGTGGCGACGCCGATGATGCTGGCCGCCGCGACGTCGATCGGCGCGGTGTGCGTGGGCTGGTTCGTCGTGCGGGGCTACACCGCGAAGGCCGTGTCGCAAGTCGTGACCATGTTGGCCGTAGCGATTCTGGGCCCGATGTTTCTGGCGGAGCCGCTGGGCGATGTGCTGTCGCCGGACGGATTGCTGGCGAAAGGCCGAAATCTCGGCATCGCGGTTGCCGCGGGGCTCAACGGGAACTCGCGCCCCGATCCTGGCTATCTGGTCTCCTCGATGCAGGCCGGCCTTGCCGACAACTTCGCTCGCCGGCCGCTTCAGATATGGAATCTCGGCTACGTCGTCGACGGCAATGCCGCGTGCAAGCAAGCGTGGAACGCCGGCGTCGCGGCGGGCAGTCCGGACCAGTTGAAGAAGAACCTCGCCGCATGTGGCGCCGCGGGCGCGAGCACGCTTATCGATCATCCGAGTCCCGGCCAACTGGGCACCGGCCTGCTGCTGCTGATCTGCGGAACAGTTCTGGTGTTGTTCGCGGCGTTCCTGGCGGCCGGGGTGATGTGGGCGGCGTTGGACTCGATCTATCACGGATTCCGAGCGATCCTCGGATTCGCCGCGGGCGGCTTCGTCTACGGCCCGACGCAGACCGCGCTGGCGCGCGACGTGGTGGACAGCATGGTTGCCGCGGCGACGATGTGCGCGTACGTAATCTACCTCGGCGTGTATGTTCTGTTCCTCGGCAATCTGTTCCGGCAAGTCGGCTCAGCGGGAGTGATGGCCGTGATGGTGACCGGCGCCGTGGTCGAGGTCGTCGCCATAGTGCAGTTCCGCAGGCTGCGGCGCGGATTGGGTCGCGGGAACAAGTGGATAGCCGACAAATTCGCGGCCACGGCGCAGGGTCGTCCCAGCGGCGGTGGCGGCGCCGTGGGCATGGGCGATGCGGGCACCGGGCGCAGTCTGCCCGCTGCAGCGCTCGCCACGCTGGCCGTGGTGAACACCATCGACGCCAACCCGATCGCCGCGAATCTGCTGCTGGCTCGAAACCCGCTGCAATACATGGCGAGACGGCGGCAGCAGGCCGAAAGCATGAACATCGACATGACAGTTCGAGGGTGGCCGCGGGAGGCACAGTTGCGCGGCCACCTCGACCGGTCGACCTGGGCGCACGCCGCGGCCCGCCGTGCCAGACTGGCCCGAGCCGCGGGCGCCGACGAGATCATGACCCTCGCCAATGCCGTCGACGGAATCGGTGACCTCGGCGCGCCGGACAGCGTCTACGGCAGCGTGCTCGAATCCGCGGGCTTCGACCGCGACATGATCAATGCCGCCATGCGGGTGCGAGCATTCCAGCGAGTGGCGACATCCGGGAACCAGCGCCTGTACCCCCAGCTGCAGAAGGCACGAGCCGCACTCGGCAACGTTCAAGCCCAATTGGCCAGCCCGGACGCCGCCTCCTTCCGCGCGTGGTACGTCGTGACCTCGTCCAACTGGCTCAGCAAGATTGCACCGCCGCTGGACCGGAGCAACGTGAACCACGACTTCGTGAGGATGGTGGAAGCCAACTGGGACAACCCCCACGCCCTGCACCACGCCGTGCCCGACGCACTGTGGCTGAGCCAGAACCGCGACACCCTGCACCACATCGGCCACCGACTGGCGTCGGAGAACATGATCAACGCACAAGCATTCGCGGCCGCTCCCACCGCGGCCAATCTCGAACAGGCCGCACGAACCATGCAGCGCGCCCACGTCATCGACTCCATCGCGGGCCCCCTCACCGCGAGCGTATGGGCGTGATACTCCAGCCGCACTTCACAGCGGTCGTTGCCCACACCCGAACCGCGCAGTGACACCCGCAGCTGCGGGGGTCACTGCGCGGGTCGGGGGTGGGAGCTGCCGAGCTGGGAGGAGGGCAGGTCGCGGCCGGGCGCGGAGCCGGTTCGCAACGGGTGCAGCGGCGTCCCGTCGCTGTTCCACCCGATACCGTAGACCGTGCCCACCCGCCGGTTGGCCGGGAACTCTTCGAAGGGCCGGTCGAGAACCTGTCCGTCGATCTTCTCGTACAGACGCACCGTCTCGTTGTGGTGTCGGTACACCACGATCACATGGGATCCAACTCCCGCATTGAATGTCGCTAGTCCTTCGTACTCGATCACCATGGCGACCACCGCGCCGGTGTCGCGCACTTCCGCGACAACGGCGTCGACCGAGGGATAGCCTCCCGGGCGCCACCCTGCCTGGGTGAGCGCGGCAAAGCTGTGCGGAGAAAGTCCCCGGTACCGCGCACCCGATTCCGAGACGAAGTCGCGAATCCCGGCGGTGGGCAGCTTGGCGCGCAGACAGTCCAGGGCTACCTGAGCGCAGTCGTTCGGGTGGTCGTACATGAAATGCAGATCCGTCTCACCTTCCGGCACAGGCGAATCGACTCCCGCAAGTTCCGGCGGGCCGCCGATCCACTGCACCGGCATGGTCTCCCCCGCTCGGCCCGTCGACCTGCCCGCGGTCAGCGCTCGCTGGGGCAGCCCCTCGGCGTCGAATGGGATGCCATACCAGGCTTTTGCGCCCGACAGGCGCCGATCCGGTTCCAACGCTCGCCAGGACGCCTGCACCGTGGCGGCGGCGAGCCCGTCTATTCGGGGATCGGTTCTGCGGAGGGACCCAACATCCAATGCCTCGAGGGCGCCGTCGACATTGCGGACGAACAGCAGGCGCGTGCCGCCGGGGTCGTCGAAGAATGCCGCAACGAGAGCGCCGGGCCGGTCGGCGAGACGGGCGCCGAGCGCCGCGGGCGAGACGAACGCCTCGGGATGGAAGTCCGCGTGCGCCCGCACCGCCCACTCGGCGGGCGAAATCGGTCCCGGTCTGCCGATCAGACCGTTGGTGTCGACCCGGCTGCCCCGTGGCGGCGTGCCGTCCGCAGGCGGCCGGTCGACCAGGTGCCGGAGAATGTGGAGGCCGACCATGCCTTCGTCGTGCGGGACGCGGTCCAGCAGTCGCTGCCGCCGCGCCTGGTGCGGTGCGGGCGCCGGACTACCTGCTGCCGCTTCTGGGCCCGACTCGAGATTGCGTCGCACCCAGGCGAAATCGAACACGTCGGCAAACTCGACGGTCTTCTTCCGATACTCCGCCGCGTGCGGTATGCCGTCGGGCAATTGCGCGTAATAGTCGCGCTGGGCCATCAAGTCCGTGAGGAACTCGGCCACGAACGCGGCCGGGGACTCAGGCATCGGCCATGCCATCGCCAGGACCGACGCGGCGCCCTCGGCCGCCGACAACCGGTGGCGGTGGGCGACGAGGTCCATCACGACGGGAAGCGTCTCTCGCAGCATCGGTTCGGTGGCGTGGGTGGTCACCCGCTGGGCAATGCCCACGTCGCCGAGCGCGATCACGATGCCCCGATCCAGATCGAGACGCAGCAGATGCGCGGTGGTGCCCAGCACGGCCGCGGTGTCGTCGAGGTATTCGAGCACGCGCTCGACGAGCTCGTAGGTCGCCAGATCCGCGCTCTGATGCACATCCAGGTCCGCCGGCCAGGTACGCAGGGCTTCAAGCTTGCGCTTGATATACATCCGTTCGACCCGGTCCCGCCAGGCAGGTGTCATGCCCGGAGTGGCAGGCGAGCTTCCGGAGTCGAACAGCGCCAAGGCCGCCCGCTGATTCCAGGTGAGGTCGTGAAACGCCCGAGCCCGAGCCGACCCGACAATCCCATTGTCCGCCAGGTACATTCCGGTTCGTTCGTCGAACAGGGCCCGAGCCGATTCCCACCGCCGGAACTCACTCCAGTGCAGTGCAAGCCGCGTGGCGTCGCGCCTGGCTCGGACCGCAGCGGCCTCCGAGACTATCGCGGTGCTCGGGCGGGCCTCCGCGAGCTGAAACGTGACCGTGCCGCCCGCATGGTGCGCGTCCGCGGTGACCACCGTGGCGAGCATCCCGACCAGACCCTGGGGGACGACACCCAAACCCTGGTTCACCACGCGCACTGTGAGGGTCTGCTGTCCTGGCGCACCACGGACCGTGACCTCCACCGAAACCTCGCCACCCGGGGCGGCGGAACCGGCCAGCTCGCCCATGACGAACTCGAGATCGCGGAAGTGGCCGGGCGTCATCCAACCTCGAGCCTTCATCCGGTCCGCGACGAATGCCGTCAGCCGATCGACCGCGGCGCGGACTTGACGCGGGCCCGTAATCCGCGCCGACTCCCGATCAGCGATCTCGTCGCCGCGCCTGGTGAAGATCGACCCGAGGTTCGCCTCGGTGAGTTCGACTCGCCTGGCTCCGATATCCGGCAGCGATACGGGATTTTCGCTCGGGCGCCACGCCACGAAGACATCGGCGACCTCGTACCCGCCCGTAAGCCCCGCAGGCGGGTCGATGAAAGTCACCGAACCGACCTTGTCGACCCAATCCGACCCCGCCCCGGCCGCGTCGATCGCCGCGGCGCCTGCCCGCTCCCCGACCAGATGAACCGTTCTCGGCCGGCCGCCGGGCCGCTCTAGACCTTCGGCCACGGCCGCGGCGATCCGCGCCGCG
>JABFVX010000088.1 GCA_013362555.1 Mycobacteriaceae bacterium | reverse complement strand
GGTGGTCGCACAGGCGGGCGCGGACTGGGACGCGGTGGTGTCGGCGACCGTGTCGGCTGGTCTGGGCGGGCTGGAGTGCCTGTCCGGGATTCCCGGCTCGGCAGGCGCCACACCGGTGCAGAACGTGGGCGCCTACGGCGTCGAAGTCGCTTCCGCTTTGCGGCGGGTGCGGGTGCTGGACCGGGCGAGCGGCGAGGTCCGCTGGATGGCCCCCGGCGAGTTGGCCTTCGGATACCGCGACAGCGCCCTGAAGCGCAATCCCGGTGCGGCTGTCGTGCTGGCGGTGGAGTTCGGGCTGCACTCGGACGGACTGTCGGCCCCGGTGCGCTACCGCGAGCTGGCCGCCGCGCTCGGCGTCGCGGAGGGCGAGCGGGCGCCGGTGGCCGACGTGCGAGCTGCCGTGCTCGCCTTGCGGGCGCGCAAGGCGATGGTGCTGGATCCCGCCGATTGCGACACATGGAGTGCGGGGTCGTTCTTCACGAACCCGATAATTCGGGCGGAACGGATGTCAACCGTGCTCGCGGGAATATCCGAGGCGATCGGTGTGAACCCGGACACAATCCCGCAGTATTCAGCGGGTGATGGGATGAAACTTTCCGCGGGGTGGCTCATCGAGCGGGCCGGGTTCGCGAAGGGGTATCCGGGCGCGGGCGCGCCCGCACGGCTGTCCACGAAACACGCGTTGGCACTGACGAATCGGGGTTCCGCCACCGCCGCCGACATCGCCGCGCTCGCGGCCGACGTGCACGCGGGGGTGGCCGCGAAATTCGGGGTGGAGTTGGAACCGGAGCCGGTTTTCGTCGGACTCCGGCCGATCCGTCGCGAGCATTGCCCCGAATAACCGGGGCGGTACCTTGACCGAGTGCGCAGACGTAGGTTCATCCAGGCGGCGTCCACGGTAGCCGTGGCGGCGGCGCTGGACACGGCTTGTGGTACCACCGACAAGCCCGGAAGCGGGGACAAGCCGCATCGCGACAAGGCGAGCGGCGTCGCGGTGCAGTACCGTCCCGAGCCCGATTCCAAGGACGTCAACCCCGCCGTGCCGGTCTCGGTCGCGGTGGACGGCGGAGTCTTGCGCGGCGTGGCCCTGACCAACGCGGCAGGCAAGCCCGTGGCCGGTCAGCTCAGCCCGGACAACAAGACCTTCAGCGTCACCGAGCCGCTCGGGTACGGCGGCACCTACACCTGGTCCGGCACCGCCGTCGGCAAGGACAACAAGCAGGTGGCCGTGCGGGGCGGCTTCAGCACACTGAAGCCGAAGAAGCTGATCGCGGTCAACGTGCAGATCGCCGACGGGCAGACCGTCGGCATCGCCGCACCGGTCATCCTGCAGTTCAACGCGCCCGTGACGGACAAGGCCGCGGTCGAGCGCGCGTTGGCGGTGAAGTCCACCCCGGCGACCGAGGGCAGTTGGGCCTGGCTGCCCGACGACCGCGGTTCCCGCGCGCACTGGCGGCCGAAGGACTACTGGCGGCCCGGCACCGCGGTGCACGTCGAAGCCAAGCTGTACGGCCTGAGCTACGGAGACGGAGCGTACGGCCTGTCCGACATCACGTCCGACTTCACCGTCGGGCGCAGCCAGATCGTGAAGGGCGTGGTGCCGACGCACCGCATCCAGGTCTTTCGGGACGGGCAGGTGCTGTTCGACTTCCCGTGCAGCTATGGCGCGGGCGACCAGAAGCGCAACACCACCCGCTCCGGCATCCACATCGTGAGCGAGAAGTACGAAGACTTCATGATGTCGAACCCGCCGTTCTACACCAACGTGCGCGAGCGGTTCGCGGTGCGGATCTCCAACAACGGCGAGTTCATCCACGCCAACCCGCTGTCGGTGGGATCGCAGGGCTCGGCCAACGTCAGCAATGGCTGCGTGAACCTGTCCACCGACCACGCCCAGCAATACTTCCAGTCGGCGCTGTACGGGGACCCGGTGGAGATCTCCGGCACCAGCGTCCCGCTGTCGGCCGCCGACGGGGACGTCTACGACTGGACCATCGACTGGCCGACGTGGAAATCGATGTCGGCGTTGTACAAAGACACCAAACCGGTGTCGTCGGACGAGCCGCTCACACCGGGCCGGTAATCCGCTCTATGTCTTCCAGAATGACCCGTGACATGCGCTGGAAGCACGTCACGGGTCATTCTGGACGGAGGTTCACGCCTGTCTCGAGAACCGGCCCGCGTCGGCTTGGTCGCGGGGTTTGACGACGATCTGGTCGATGTTGACGTGCGGGGGGCGGGAGGCCACGAACGCCACCAGGTCGGCGATGTCGGCGGCCAGCAGCGGAGTGATGCCGCGGTAGACGGCGGCGGCCCGCTCTTCGTCGCCGTCGAAGCGGACCAGGGAGAATTCGGTTTCCACTGCGCCCGGGGCGATCTCGGTGAGTCGCACCGGCTTGCCGAGCAGCTCGCCGCGCAAGGTGCGGTGCAGCACGGCCTGCGCGTGCTTCGCGCTGGTATAGCCCGCGCCGTTGTCGTAGGGCGCCAGCGCGGCGACTGAGGTGATCGTCACGATCAGGCCGTCTCCGGACGCGATGAGTTTCGGCAGCAGCGCCTTGGTCAGGCGCAGGGTGCCCAGCACGTTCGTCTCCCACATCCAGCGCCAGTCGTCCAGGTCGGCATCGGCCACCGGGGCGAGGCCCTTGGCGCCGCCCGCGTTGTTCACCAGCACGTCCGCCCGGTCGAGCGCATCCGCGAACGCCGCCACCGAGGCTTCGTCGGTGACGTCGAGTTGCCTTGCCGTGCCGTCGATTTCGTCGGCCAGTCGGCGCAGGCGGCTGAGTCTGCGGGCGCCGACGACCACGTGGTAGCCCGCGGCCGCGAGCGCTCGTGCGGTGGCTTCGCCGATACCGGAGCTCGCCCCGGTGACTACAGCGACGCGGGAGGTGTGCTCAGTCATGGCTGTGCATCGTAGGCGCACGGCGGCGCTGTGCCCGGAGAGTGGGCTGGACCACTCGGTCTACAGGGAATCGGACAGTTGCTGGTAAGCTTCTCGGCTATGCATTCCGGCCTGTCGAACCCCCTGCGCGTCACTTATGTGACCGCCGCGCTGGGGTTGCGGCTGCCGCCGACCCGGGAACTGTGTTGTTCCCGGCGCCGCAGCCGGTAGTCGCCCCGCATCGTCCGGGCCTGCCGTCGCGGCGCCGACCCCGCGTCCTGTTGCGTCGCTCCCGGCAAGGAATCCCCCGCATGTCCAGCCCCGTGCTCAGTCCCTCGTACACCCCTTCGTTTGTGCCGCCGCGGTTGCGCTCGGTCGGCCGCCTGCGTGCCGTCGTACCGCCTGAGCTGCGGATCGGCGACAACGCCGCGGGCGCCATCGTGCGTGCGCTGCGGCAGGGCCCGCTGTCGCGCGACGCGGTCGCCAAGGCGACCGGCGCCAGCATCGCCACCGTCAACCGCCACGTCACCGTTCTGCTCGCCGCGGGGCTGCTGCGGGAACGGCCGGACCTCGCCGAGTCCGGGGCGATCGGGCGGCCCCGAATTCCGGTCGAGTTGGATCACGAGTCCTCGTTCACCGTGGGCATCCACATCGGCGCCGTCCACACCACCATCATCGCCAGCGACCTGCGCGGCCGAATCCTCGGCGGCATGCAGACTTTGACCCCTCGCTCCGGCCAGGAGCTCGGCCTCGCCGCCATCGCGCGGCGGGCACAGGCCTTCACCGACCGCTGGCGCAGGCGCAGACCGCTGTGGGCCGGGGTGGCGCTCGGCGGCCGCGTCGACACGAACACCGGCGTCGTCGACCATCCGCGGCTCGACTGGCACGAGGCGCCCGTCGGCGCGGTGATCGGCCAGACGCTGGGGGTGCCGGTGTCGGTGGCGCCGCACGTCGAGGCGATGGCCGCCGCGGAGTTGCTGCTGCCGCCTGCCGCCGCCGTGGAGCAGTCGTCCCCGAACAGCAGCTCGCTGTTCTTCTACGCCCGGGAAATGGCCGGTGTGGCCTTGGTTTTCGACGGCAACGTGCATACCCCGAGCAACGGGCCCGGCTCGCTCGCGCACCTGCCTACGGGAACCGACGTGAAGTGCGAATGCGGACGGGTCGGCTGCTTGGAGGCGGTCGTGGGGGACCGTGCGCTGGCCGAGCGGGCCCTGCGCGCGGGCATTGTCGGCGAGGGGCCGGAAGGCCCTGTCATCGAGCACCTGTACCGTGCCGCGCAGGCCGGATCGCAGGCAGCCCAGGAGTTGCTCGTGGAGCGGGCCGAAACCCTCGGCCGGACGGTGGCGATCCTGCGCGACCTGCTCAACCCGGACCAGATCATCCTGGCCGGTCAGGCCTTCACCGAGTACCCCGCCGGCTTGCCGCACGTGTCGGAGGCCTTCAGGCGCAGTTCGCCCTCGCCGCACACCGACATTCGCCTCAGTGGTTTCGCCGGCCGCATCCAGGAGTACGGCGCCGCCGTCACCTCCTTGAGCGCCTTGTACTCCGACCCCGTCGCGGCCATCCGTCGCCTCGGCTAGGCGCGCACACCGAAATCTGAATGTGTCCTTCATACAATCGGATTGCATGGAGGACGCATTCAGGGCCGAGGGTTGCCCGTCCGGGGCTTCGAGACTGGCCTAGGGTGGCGGAATGGCCATTCGGGAGGCGGAAAGCCGGGACGGGACCGTCATCGTCTATCGGGCGACGGGTCCGGCCGGGGCGCGGCCGCTGGTGCTGTTGCACGGGTGGGCGTCGAATCTGCAGTGTTGGGGAGCCGCGGCGGACGCGCTCGCCGAGCGGTTCCGGGTGGTCGCGGTGGACCTGCGCGGCCACGGCTACTCCGGCGCGCCCGCCGCAGGTTACGACGATCCGGCGAACTGGGCCGCCGACGTCGCCGCGGTCCTCGCGGCCGAGGGCATCGCGGGCAACGCCGTGCTGCTCGGCTGGTCGTACGGCGGACTGGTGCTGACCGACTACCTCGCCGAACACGGCACTTCCGCCGTCGCGGGCGTGATCTACGCGGGCGCCATCACCGGCATCGGCCGCGACATCCCCGGCGGCCGCAACGGCGAGCGCATGGAGGCCGCCATCCCCGGGGTGTTCGAGGAGAGCCCAGGCCGAGCGGTGCGCGCGTTCACCTTGTTCGGCGACGCCAACACCGGCGCCAGGCGTGACGCGGGCGTCGACGCCCAGCGCCTGTTCGGCGCGAGCCTGGCCACGCCGCCGCGAGTCCGCAAGGCCCTGTTCGTGCGCACCCGCGACAACGACGCCACTCTGCGCAAGATCGACGTCCCCGCGCTCGTCCTGCACGGCGTCGACGATCCCATCGTCGACATCGCCGCCGCCCGCTACGCCGCCGAGACCATCCCCGGCGCCGCGACGTCTTTCTGGCCCGGCGCCAAACACGCGCCGTTCATCGAAGATCCCGCCCGCTTCGTCGCCGAGATAACCGACTTCGTCGACGCCATCTGACGTCGAACCGCCACACCCGTAGCGCGCAGTCACACCCGCACCTGCGGGTGT
>JABFVX010000402.1 GCA_013362555.1 Mycobacteriaceae bacterium | reverse complement strand
CAGTTGCCTGATTTCGGTGCGTCCGGCACGAAAGCGTGCGTCTGTGCGTCAGGCGTAGAGGGCCGAACGGAGGTACCAGATGCCCGCGGGCTCGGTCGGGTCCACGCCGGTGAGCTGATTGATGCGTTTGAGGCGGTAGTCGACGGTGTTGGCGTGGACGCCGAGAGTCTCCGCCGTGCGCCTGCGGTTGAGGTTGTTGGCGATGTGCTGCTGAAGGGTGTCGAGCAGATCAGGGTGGCCGGCCAGCGGGGCCACCAGAGCGCGCAGGGACTCGCGGCCGGGACCCGGTCGGGTGAGTTGGAATTCGAGTGCGCGGTCTTCGAAGCGGTGCAGGCCTGCGCCGAGGCCGAGGCGTTTGACCATGTCGAGCAGCTCGTGTGCCTGGTCGGCGGCGCACGGCACCTCGTCCGGCTCGGCCCGCACGACGGTGGCGGTGACCGCGGCCTGCGCCGCCGCCGCCAGCCGCGCCACCAGGTCCTCCAGATCGGCATCGGCGAAGTCCGCGGACGGCACCAGGACCGTGCCGCCGTCGACGCTCAGCAGACTCAATGCCGTTTCACCGCAGCGATTTTCGAGCTCGGCTTGCGCCCGGCGCAACTTGCGGCGGGCAATCACCTGTGCGTTCAACACCGGGTTCGACTCGTCGTAATGCGGCGCAATCGCCACGGCCACAACGCAATACGAGGGAGCGATCTCGATGCGGCCGCGCACCATGGCCGAGGTCGGGTGGCCGCCGAGCAGCGCCGAGGTGAGCGTGTGGACCGCGGCGTGACGCTCCCCCACCTCCGCGCGCACCTGCCGGATGTAGCTGCCCGACACTGTCGAGATCATCGTATCCAGCATGGCGACAGTCAGTTTCGCGCCGGCGACCAGCGCATCGTAGTCCTGCGACGACGCGCGGGCCAGCCGATCGAACCCGTCGCGCAGTCCCTGGTGCACGGCGTGGTGCACGGCCTCGATGGGCACCCCATGGCGAGCCCACCGGTCCGCGGACTCCCGCAGCAGACGCGCGGGCTCCGGCCCGTCCGGGCCGAGCATCAAGTGCAGTGCGAGTTCGCGACATCGCCTGGCAATAGCGATGTTATCGCCGTCATCCGACATCGGCGGCTCCTCCCACGAGTGCGGATGAACTACGCTAGCCGCTCCCCATGGACGAACGCTACAAGTCGGTAACTTATTGTCGAGATCCGCTGATCCGGCCGCCGGTGCTGGTCACGCGCCCATGACCGCCACACACGCACGCTTTTTTGCCAAACGCACCAGGTTTCGCGCCCTACTTTCGGTGCGTTTGGCCAGAAGGCGTGCGCCTGTGGCGCTGTGGTTCAGCGGAGGTGGACGTCAGGTTCGTTGATGTCGACGGAGCCTGCGGTGAGGTCCGCGGCGATGCGGGCGGCGCGCGCGCGGTCACCGGCCCAGATGCTGGCGGCGCGGCCGAAATAGCCGTCATTGGCCAGCAGGACCGCGTGGTCGGCGTCGCGGACGCGCATGACCGGCAGGATCGGGCCGTAGGTCTGCTCGGTCATCACCGCCATCGACTGGTCGACGCCGGTGAGCACGGTGGGCTCGAAGACGCCGTCCGCGCCGCGGCCGCCGATGCGGACCGCGGCGCCGCGAGCGACCGCGTCGTTGACGTGGTCCAGCAGGCTCGCCACCCGGGCGTCGGGATCACCCACGGCACAAGCTCCTTCGGCATCCTCACAGTGGCGCCACCCGGTGTCGACCTCGGCGACGAGCGCCTCGACGAAGGCGTCGTAGATCGGGTCCTCGACGTAGACGCGCTCGATCGCGGCGCAGAGTCGGCCGTTGTCGGTGAGTCCGCCGCGCGCGATGCCCGCCGCCGCGTGCCCCAGGTCGGCGTCGGCCAGCACCACCGCGGGAGCCTTGCCGCCCACCTCGAGTCGACACGGGATGAGCCGCTCGGCGGCGCGGTGCGCGACCGCGCGGCCCGTGTCCGCCGCGCCGGTGAACCGGACATAGTCGACCGCGTCGACTACCGCAGGCCCGAGGTTGCGCCCGTACACCGCGGCGAACACGGCGGGCGCGCCGACGGCTCCCCACCCCTCCGCCAGCACTCGGGCCGCGGCCGGACTGCGAACCGACGGTTTGGCCAGCACCGCCGCACCCGCCAGCAGCGCCGCCGCCGCGGCTTGCAGCGACAGGCACAGCGGCGACGTCCACGGCGCGAGCACGCCGACCAGCCTGCAGCGCCGAGCGCCGACGTCCAGGCCGAACGCTCCGCCCGCACCGTTGGGCCGGGGATGGCGCCCGCCCAGGTACTCGGCGGCGTTGGCGGTCACGGCCTCGATGGCCGCCACTGCCATCCGGCGGTCCCGAGCGGCCGAGGCCGGCGTCGCGTCGACATCCTGACGCAGCACGTCGGTGACGCGAGTCTCGTTGGAGTCCAGCCAATCCCGCAGCCGGTTGAGCCAGCCGACGCGCTCGACGACACCGAGGTCCTGCCACTGCGGCTGCGCCGCGCGCAGCCGGGCGGCTATGTCCGCGACGTCGTGGATAGTGTTCGCGGCGAGCGCGGACGCGCCCGCCGAGGCGGTAGTGGGGTGGTTCATGATCGATCTGCCCTCGTCCCCGTCACAGCTCGGAATCGCTGATGTAGGCCAGCGCGGCCAGCATCGGCCTGCACTCCGCCCCGTGCCTGGCGTGAATCTCCAGCAGCCTGCGGGCATCCAGTTCGGTGAGCGGTCCCGGATCCCGATCGCACGTCGTCAGATTGTCGAAATTCGATGCGTATCGCATGGCAGCAACGGTATTGCCGGAGGTTAACCCGGAACCAGCCGAGCTCCGGTCAGAAAACTGCGAAAAGAGGCCGGACCCGGTCGGGTTACCAGCCGGTACCGACCCGGACGGATCCGAAGATCTGCGAGGATCGGTCGGTGACCGACGTGTGGGATAGGTTGCGCTCCACCACCAGTTCGATGTTGATGACCGAATTCGCGGTGGAGCGAGGCGTGCCGAGACAGCACCTGCTCCGGGGCACCGGAATCTCCCCGGAGGCGCTGCTGGATCCGTGGGCCGAGGTGACGGCGGGCCAGGAACTGCTGTTGCTGCGCAATATCGTGGCCGAGCTCGGCGACTCGCCCGGGCTCGGGTTGCTGGCGGGCCAGCGGTACCACCTGTCCACACACGGGGTGTACGGATTCGCCATCGCCTGCAGCCCGAACATCCGCGGCGCCATCGAGGTGGCCACGCGCTTCGTCGAACTCGCGTTCACCCTGTGCCACGTCTCCTTGCACGACGAGGGCGACCGCCTCGTCGCCGTGCTGGACGACTCCGCCGTGCCCGAGGACGTCCGACGACTCAGTCTCGAGCGCGACTTCGCCACCGTCACCAATGTCCAGCGCGACCTGATCCCGTTCCGGCTGCCCGGAATACAGATCTCTATCCCGTTCGACCGCGAAACGGTGTACGACGCGTTCGTGAGCCAGGTCTCCGACGTCCCGCCGGTCTACAACGCCCCGCAGGCCGCCTTCAGTGTCGAGGCGGCGCTGTGGTCGCTGCCCATTCCCCAGGGCAACGTGCACACCGGGCGGCTCTACGAACAACAGTGCATCGAGCTGATGCAACGGCGCAGCAACCGCGGCGGAGTTGGCAAGCAGGTGCGGCAGCTGCTGGTGCGCTCCGGCGGGATCGCCGCCCAGGCGGACGTCGCGGCCGAGCTCAGCATGAGCGTGCGCACGCTGCGCCGCAGGCTCGCCGACGAGGGCACCACGTTCCGGGAGGTCAGCGACGAGACCTTCGGCCTGCTCGCCGAGGAGCTGCTGTCCGCCGGGATGACCGTCGAACAGGTCGCCTACCGCCTCGGGTACTCCTCCGCCTCCGCGTTCGCCAACGCCTTCCGTTCCTGGAAGGGCCAAACCCCCGGCCGCTTCGCCCGCGACCGCCGCCGCGTCCGCACCGGCGTCTAGCGAGCACCATCCATCCAGAACGACCCAGGAGTTGCGCCCGACGCAACCCGCGGGTCGTTCTGGACATCACGGACATGTCGGGTTGTGAGGAGTCGGCAACACTCGCGACATGTAACACTGCGGAAACACGTCTGCCTCGTTGCAGAAACCAGCACGGGTAAGTCTTCCAAAGACCGGCGCCGAGCCGGCGGTGAGAGGTGTACGCGTGAAGATCGATCCCAGCGCCACGGCGTGGCTGCTCGCAGCCACCGCGCTCGTCTTGTTGATGACCCCGGGGCTGGCCTTCTTCTACGGCGGCATGGTGCGGACCAAGAGCGTGCTCAACATGATCATGATGAGCTTCGTCGCGATCCCGCTGGTCACCATCGCCTGGCTGGTCGCCGGGTACGAGTTCGCCTTCGGCGACGACGCCGCAGGCGGGGTGCTGGGCACGGTGGCCCACCTCGGGCTGCGCGGCATCGGCCCGGACTCCGTCAGCGGGTCGGTGCCGACGCTGCTGTTCGTCACTTTTCAGCTGACGTTCGCGATCATTACCGCCGCGCTGGTCAGCGGAGCGATCGCGGACCGCGCGAAGTTCTCGGCATGGATGGTCTTCGTGCCGGTGTGGGCGCTGCTGGTCTACGCGCCGGTGGCGCACTGGGTGTGGGGGCCGGGCGGCTGGATCAAGGAGCTCGGCACGCTGGACTACGCGGGCGGGCTGGTCGTGGAGATCGTATCCGGGGCGTCCGGGCTGGCGCTGGCGCTGGTGCTCGGGCGCCGGCTGGGCTTCAAGACCGAGGCGATGCGCCCGCACAACCTGCCGCTGGTGCTGCTCGGCGTGGGTCTGCTGTGGTTCGGCTGGTTCGGGTTCAACGCCGGGTCGGCGCTGAGCGCGGACGGGACCGCGGCGGCGGTGTTCCTGAATACGCTGTGCGCGGGCTGTACCGGAATGCTCGGCTGGATGGCGGTCGAGCAGCGCCGCGACGGCAGGCCGACGACCTTCGGCGCGGCGTCCGGCATCGTCGCGGGCCTGGTGGCGATCACCCCGTCCTGCGGGTATGTGGACGTGCTCGGCGCGCTGGTCGTGGGTCTGGCCGCGGGAATGGTCTGTTCCGTGGCCGTGGGCTGGAAATTCCGCCTCGGCTACGACGACTCGCTGGACGTGGTGGGTGTGCACCTGGTGGGCGGCATTGTGGGCACGGTGCTGATCGGGCTGCTGGCCAGCGAGACGATGGCAAAAGGCGCCAAGGGCCTCTGTTACGGCGGCGGATTCGCACAGCTGGGCAAGCAGGCGGCGGCAGTGCCCGCGGTCGGCCTGTACGCCTTCGCCGTCACTTACGTGATCGGAACCGTCATTGCCAAGACCCTCGGCTTCCGCGTCGCGCCCGAACACGAACGCAACGGAGTCGACCTGGAACTGCACGCCGAAACCGCCTACGAACACGGCGTCCTCGGCACCGGCGCCGCCACCGGCCTCACCCACACCCACCACTAGAGACACCGACGGCCTTACACCCGTATCGCGTGTCTACACCCGCCGCTGCGGGCGTAGACACGCCAT
>JABFVX010000405.1 GCA_013362555.1 Mycobacteriaceae bacterium | reverse complement strand
GTTCGCGCCGCGGGTGCGGGTGGTGGGCGTGCAGGCAGGCGGCGCCGCGGCGTGGCCGCTGTCGCTCGCCGCGGGCGAGCCGGTGCGCGCGACGGAGCTGTCCACCATGGCCGACGGCATCGCCGTCGGGATGCCGGGCACGGTGCCGTTCGCCGAAGTCGTCGCGCACCGCCCGACGCTGGTCACGGTGGACGAAGACGCACTGTCTCGAGCACTGCTGCTGTGCCTGGAGCGAACCAAGCTGATCGTGGAGCCCGCGGGCGCGGCAGGCGTCGCGGCGCTGCTGACCCACACGGCCGCCGAAATCGGCCTGACCGGGCCGGTGTGCGTCGTGCTGTCCGGCGGCAACATCGACCCGCTGCTGCTGACGCACGTCATCGGCCACGGCCTGCGCGCCGCGGGCCGCTACCTCGGTGTCCGGGTGACCATCCCGGACAGGCCCGGTGCGCTCAGCGGCCTGCTGCAAGTGGTCGGCAAGACCGGCGCGAGCGTGCTCGACGTGGTCCACTCCCGCACCGCGGCCGCCCTCGCGCTGGACGAGGTCCAAGTCGAAATCACCGCCGAGACCCGCGGCACCGCGCACCGCGAAGACGTCCTGACCGCCTTGGCCGCCGCCGGCTACGCTGTGCGCATCAACGACTGACGCCGCTACGTACCGGAGCTCGGGAGACAGCACAGTTTCCGCCGAGTTTGCGACCTTGCGCCGGTTTTCCGCACATAGTGTGCGCTCTGCCCACCAGCGGGAGAGGCTGAGCTCACAGAGCGCAACCCTGGCAGCGGCGTCGGCGGGGGCTACGCTGGCTCGCATGTCGAACGAGTACACCAGTCAGGGCTTCACCACCAAGGCTGTGCACGCGGGATACGACCCGGACCCGGCGACCGGCGCGGTGAACGTGCCGGTGTACGCCAGCTCGACGTTCGCCCAGGACGGCGTCGGCGGACTGCGCAGCGGCTTCGAGTACGCGCGCACGGGCAATCCGACGCGCACGGCCCTCGAGGCGAACCTCGCCGCCATCGAATCCGGCCGCTTCGGGCGGGCCTTCGCCTCCGGCATGGCCGCCTCGGACTGTGCGCTGCGCGCGACACTGCGTCCCGGCGACCACCTGGTGATTCCCAACGACGCCTACGGCGGCACCTTCCGGCTGATCGACAAGGTGCTCACACAGTGGGGCGTGGACTACTCGGTCGCCCCGGTCTCCGACCCGGACGCGGTCGCCGCCGCGATCCGTCCCACCACCAAACTGGTGTGGGCGGAGACTCCGACCAATCCGCTGCTCAACATTGCCGACATCGGCGCGCTCGCCGACATCGCGCATCGCGCAGGCGCCAAGCTGGTGGTCGACAACACCTTCGCTTCGCCGTACTTGCAGCAGCCGCTCGAGCTCGGCGCGGACATCGTGCTGCACTCGACGACCAAGTACATCGGCGGGCACTCCGATGTGGTCGGCGGCGCTCTGATCACCGACGACGCGGAACTCGACGCCGCGTTCGGGTTCCTGCAGAACGGCGCGGGCGCGGTGCCCGGCCCGTTCGACGCGTTCCTCACCCTGCGCGGCATCAAGACGCTCGCGCTGCGGATGGACCGGCACAGCTCCAACGCCGAACACGTCGCCGAATTCCTGACCCGGCACCGGGCCATCGACCGCGTGATCTACCCGGGCCTCCCCGAGCACCCCGGCCATCTGGTGGCAAGCAAGCAGATGCGCCGCTACGGCGGAATGGTGTCGGTGCTGCTGCGCGGCGGCAAGCAGGCCGCGCTGGACTTCTGCGCCCGCACCTCGATCTTCACCCTCGCCGAGTCGCTCGGCGGCGTGGAGTCGCTCATCGAGCACCCCGGCGCGATGACCCACGCCTCCACGGCGGGCTCCCTGCTGGAGGTGCCGGACAACCTCGTCCGACTCTCCGTCGGCATCGAAGACTCCGCCGACCTCCTCGCCGACCTGGACCAGGCTCTGCGCTAGTCGACAGCACTGTCCGGAACGACCCGTGAATTGCGTCGGGGCGCAATTCACGGGTCGTTCCGGACTTCAGGAAAGCAGATTGGCCAAGCCCGCGAGCGGGCCGGGCAGGCCGGCGAGGTGGTTCCTGACGCCCGTGCGCAGCGGGTCCGGGATTTCGGCGCGGAGGCGGTCCATCTCGGTTTGCATGGCATCGAGGGTGGTGTCGAAGCAGGCGTCGACGAAGGCGTCGTCGTCCGGGTCGCCCGGCTCGGTCGACCACGTCAGCGGCGGCAGGAAGCTGACGGCGACCGTTGTGGGCAACGGGATCTGCGGCACGATCGGCGCGACGCCGAACGGCAGCCCGACGGTGATCGGGAAGACCTTCGCCCGCACCAGGCTGTTGAGGCGCAGCACCTCGGCGATCTTCGCGCCGCGGTCGAGGATGAAAATCGAGTCGTGCCCGCCGCTCGCCACCGCGGGCACCACCGGCACTCCGGCCTTCAAGGCAAGCCGGATGAAACCTTTCCGGCCCGCGAAATCGACCTTGGCCCGCTCGGTCCAGGGCCTGCACGCCTCCCAGTCGCCCCCCGGGTACACCATGACCGCGCCGCCGTCCTTCAAGCCGCCCTCGGCGGCCTCGGGCGCGGCGGGCAGCACCCCGAACTGCCGCAGGGCCTCGCCGAGCACCGGCGCCTTCAACAGCACCTCGTGGGCGAGGCCGAAGCAGGGCTGGTCCGCCGCGCGCCGCTCCAGCATCGCCAGGAACGTGACCCAGACCTCAGGGCACCAGTAAATCGACGAATGGTTGCCGACCACCAGTGCCGGGCCCGTGGCAGGCAGATTCTCCAGCCCCTCGACGCTGGGCGTGAAGTAGTTGGTGTAGGCGCGGGCAACGGGGAGAAGCGGGTGGTCCCGCCTCGGGATTTCGCGTGTAGGGCTCATCTAGTGTCCTCGGGTGGCTCGTGACCGACGGGCGCCAGAAGGGGTCACGCACGCAATCCCCATTGATCGGCAAGTTGCCGCCCTCCTGTGGTGCTCAGATTACTATCCCAAACGGTCGATTGGCTGTGGGTGTGCGGAATTCAACAGATCAGCGCAACTTGCTCGCGATCCCCGCCAGCAGCGAGCCGACTCCCGCGGCAATGGGATTGGGGCACTGCGTGCGCAGCCGGTCCAGCTCGGCCTGCATCACTCGTTCGGTGGCCGCGTAGTGGGCAGCCACTCGGGAGTCGTCGTCCGGATCGCCCGGTTCCAGCGACCAGTCCAGCGGCGGAAGGAAGCTCACGTGCACCTTGGCCGGCAGCGGCAGCTGCGGCAGCACCGGCGTCACCCCGAAGGGGAAGCCGAGGATGTAGGGAAACACCTTGACCCGCAACCGATCCAGGCCGAGTAACGCAGCGGTGTCCGCGCCGCGGCCGAGCACGATCAGGGTGTCGTGTGATCCGTGCGTGACCACCGGAACCACCGGAACCCCGGCTCGCAGCGCCAGCCGTATGTAGCCGTCGCGCCCGCCGAAGTCGACGCGGTTGCGTTCGCTCCACGGCCTGCAGATCTCCCAGTCCCCGCCTGGATACACCAACACCGCTCCGCCGTCCTTGAGACCCGCTTCGGCCGCATCGTGGGACGCGGGCCGGATGCCTGCACGGCGCAGGGCCTCCGCCAGAACCGGTACCCGGAACAACAGGTCGTGAGCGAGCCCGTAGCTCGGCTCCCCCGCCTCCCGGTGCTCCACCAGCGACATTCCGGTGATCCACGCGTCCGGCATCCAATACAGGCCGCAGTGGTTGCCGATCACGAGCACCGGCCCCGAAGCCGGCAGGTTCTCCAGACCGCTCACTTCGGGCGAGAAGTAGCGCGCATAGGCTCGGCCCAGCGGCAGCACGCGCCGAATGAAGTCAGGATCGGGCATGCGATTGCTCATCAGTAGCCTTCCCCGCCTGGCGGCGTGGTGGACGACGCTCAGTGGCAGCGCGAACGCCATCGGCACGGCGAAAGCCGCGGATCTTCCGCCGCAGCACGTGGGAATTGATGCCGAATCGCCATTGACCGGCCGCCGCGACGGCGGCCCCCCGGTGGCTCCGCGCCACCGCCCTCCTCTGGGCCGAGCATAACATTTCCGACCTGCCGCACTAACCCTGGGGGTATCGAAACATCTACTGCCACAACAACTTTCCATGCAGCGGCCGAACAGCGGCCTTCATCTGGAACCCTCCGGAACGACCCATGACGTGCGGTGTTCAATAGCGCTGCTCGCGAGGCCCTGCGGTGTTACGCACGCTGCCTCCTCGGGCCGCCGTCTCACAGCGGTGTTCAATAGCGCTGCTCGCGAGGCCCTGCGGTGTTACGCACGCTGCCTCCTCGGGCCACCGTCTCACAGCGGTGTTCAATAGCGCTGCTCGCGTAGTGTTACGCAGGTTGCAAACGCACCTCAGGGGTCATTGCGGAGATTGCGGGGTTAGGCTGGCCCTCGTGGTCACTGTTGACGAGCTGTTCGCGATCGATTCCCTCCTGAGTTCCGAGGAGCGCGAAATCCGTTCCACGGTGCGCGATTTCGCTGCCGAACGACTGCGGCCGCAGGTGTCGGAGTGGTTCGAGCGCGGCGACTTCCCGGTCCGGGAGCTGGCGCCGGAGTTCGGCAAGCTCGGGCTGCTCGGCATGCACCTGCAAGGTCACGGCTGCGCGGGCACCTCGGCCACGGCCTATGGGCTGGCGTGCCTGGAGCTCGAAGCGGTCGATTCGGGCATCCGCAGCATGGTGTCGGTGCAAGGTTCGCTGGCCATGACCGCCATTCACAAGTACGGGTCAGCCGAGCAGAAGGACCGCTGGCTGCCGGAGATGGCGGCGGGCCGCGCGATCGGCTGCTTCGGCCTGACCGAGCCGGATTTCGGCTCCAACCCCGCAGGCATGCGCACCAAGGCGGTCCGCGACGGCGCCGACTGGATCCTCACCGGCTCGAAGATGTGGATCACCAACGGCAGCGTCGCCGACGTGGCGGTGATCTGGGCGCGCGCCGACGACGGCATCCGCGGCTTCCTCGTGCCGACCGACGCCCCCGGCTTCAGCGCCCGAGCCATGGGCGGCAAGCTGTCGCTGCGCGCCTCGGTCACCGCCGAGCTGGACCTCGACCAGGTGCGGCTGCCCGCGGAAGCCGCGCTGCCGGACGCGCGCGGACTGGCCGCGCCGCTGGGCTGCCTGTCGGAGGCGCGGTTCGGCATCGTCTTCGGCGCGATGGGCGCGGCCAGGGACTGCCTCAGCGCCGCCGTCGACTACGCCCGCACCCGCGAAGTCTTCGACAAGCCGCTCGCCGGTTACCAGCTCACCCAGGCCAAGCTCGCCGACATGGCGGTCGCGCTCGGCACCGGACAGCTGCTCGCGCTGCACCTGGGCAGACTCAAGGACGCGGGCACGATCACGCCGGAGCAGGTGAGCACGGGCAAGCTCAACAACACCCGCACCGCACTGGACATCGCCCGGCAGTGCCGCACGATTCTGGGCGCCAACGGCGTCACCTTGGAGTACCCCGTGCTGCGCCACGCCAACAATCTGGAATCCGT
>JABFVX010000257.1 GCA_013362555.1 Mycobacteriaceae bacterium | reverse complement strand
GCACGTCACGGGTCATTCTGGATATCGGTTTCGGGTTGGGATTGTCGAGTTGGGTTACGGGGTGTGGCCGTTGGCGCCTGCGTGGCCGTTGCCGCCGACCCGGTCCTGATACTCCGTCAGGGCGGTCAGCTGCATGTGCTCGGAGCGGTGCTCCTCCTCCACTGCCAGGCGCTGCTCGTCTTCGGGGTCGGCCGAGAGCCAGGTGCCGGAACCGGGGCGGCCCGCGGAACCCAGCTGGTTCATCTTCTTCGGGACCCGGGCGCCCTGGTACTCCAGCGGGATCGGATGGCCGTGGTCGTCGACCGGACCGAGCGGCTGGTGCACCTCGATGTACTCGCCGTGCGGCAGCCGCCGGACGTGGCCGGTCTCGATGCCGTGCTCGAGCACCGCCCGGTCGCTGCGTTGCAGGCCCAGGCAGATGCGGTAGGCCACGAAATACGCCAGCGGCGGCATCACCAGCATGCCGATGCGGCCCATCCAGGTCGTTGCGTTCAACGAGATGTCGAACTTCAGCGCGATGATGTCGTTGCACGCGCACAGCGTCAAGACCACGTAGAAAGCGATCGCCATCGCGCCGATCGCCGTGCGCACCGGCACGTCGCGCGGGCGCTGCAGCAGGTTGTGGTGCGCGTCGTCCTTGGTGAGCCGCTTCTCGATCCACGGGTAGGCGATCAGCACCGTGAACACCAGGCCCATCAACAGGGCCACCGCGAACACCGCGGGCACCGTGTGGCCGAACGGGTAGATCTCCCATGCGGGCCAGACGCGGGCCAAGCCTTCGGTCCACAACATGTAGAAGTCCGGCTGCGAACCCGCCGACACCTGAGACGGGTTGTAGGGACCGAGGTTCCAGATCGGGTTGATCTGGAACAGGCCGCCCATGAGCGCGATGATGCCGAGCGTGAACGCGAAGAACGCGCCCTGGTCCGCGGCGAACACCGGCACGATGCGCGCGCCGATGACGTTCTTCTCCGTGCGGCCCGGCCCCGGGTACTGGGTGTGCTTCTGGTACCACACCAAGCCGATGTGGGCGGCGATCAGCACGAGCATGATGCCCGGGAACAGCAGCACGTGGATGATGTAGAGGCGCGGAATCAGGATGGTGCCCGGGAAGTCCCCGCCGAACAGCGCCCAGTGCAGCCAGGTGCCGACGACCGGCACGCTCATGGTGATGCCCGACAGCGCGGCCCGCAGGCCGATGCCCGACAGCAGGTCGTCCGGCATCGAGTACCCGAAGAAGCCCTCGAACATCGCCAGGATCAGCAGCAGCGAGCCGATGATCCAGTTCGCCTCGCGCGGGCGGCGGAAAGCGCCGGTGAAGAAGATGCGGCACAGGTGCACGATGATCGAACAGGCGAACATCAGCGCCGCCCAGTGGTGCACCTGCCGCACGAACAGGCCGCCGCGGACGTCGAACGAGATGTCCAGCGCGCTGCGGTACGCCGCCGACATCGGAACTCCGCGCAGCGGCTGGTACACGCCGTCGTAGCGGACCTCGGTCATCGACGGGTCGAAGTACAGCGTCAGGAACACCCCGGACAGCAGCAGAATGATGAAGCTGTACAGGGCGATCTCGCCGAGCAGGAACGACCAGTGCGTCGGGAAGACCTTGTTGATCGAGCGCTTGACTCCCGCGGCCAGCCGGTAGCGAGTGTCCAGGTCGGCGCCCTGCTTGCCGGCCTTCGGGCCGAATTCGAAGGTCGGCTCGGAAGTTATCGTGCTCATGACTTGCGCTCCCAAAATGCCGGTCCGAGCGGCTCGGCGAAGTCGCCGTTGGCGACCAGGTAGCCCTCGGAGTTCACAGTAATCGGCAACTGCGGCAGTGCGCGAGCGGCCGGGCCGAATATCGGCTTGCCCCAATGCAGCGCGTTGAACTGCGACTGGTGGCAGGGGCACAGGATGTGCTGGTCCTGCTGCTCGTACAGCGACGTGGGGCAGCCCAGGTGGGTGCAGATCTTGGAGTAGGCCCAGTAGTCGCCGTAGTTGAAGCTCTCCTGGCCCTTGCGCTTGAGGGCGCGGGCGCCGTCCTCCGGGCGGAAGCGGATGAGCATGACCCCGTTGCGCACGCCGCGGAGCTCGTGCAGCAGCTCCTCTTCATTGCCCTTGTGCTCGGCCTTGTGGGGGAATACCGTCTCCAGGCCGCCCGCGTCGAGGTCTTCGGGACGCACCAGCGAGATGTCCTCCGGCCGACCGGTGTCGCGGCGCAGGTACACGGTCTGGCCCGGGTAGTCCGGCGTCCAGCCGGTGACCCACAGCGGCGCCTTGTCGCCCTTGGCCCAGGGGTTCTTCACCAGACCGCCGACGAAGACCACTCCCGCGCCCAGCCCGAGCGCGCCCATGCCGAGACCCGCGGTGCGGGTGATCATCTTGCGGCGCGGCAGCGTCGAGGTCTCCAGCGCGTCGGCCAGCTGCGAGACCAGCGCGCGCTTCTCGAACTCCGGCGAGCCGGAGCCCGCGCCGTCGTAGCGCTCCTGGATGGACAGCTCGTGCGGGATGATCGTCTTGCGGATCTTGACGACCGCGATGCCCACCGCGAGCACGCCGACGCCGACCAGCACACCGAGCACCGGCGTGTACAGCGAATACATCAGGTTGCCGGAGTCGGTGCGGCCCTTGTACTGCCACGGCCACGCGATGAACGCCACCGCCGCGCCCAGCCCGCACGCCGCGGCCACCAGGAACCACAGCGCGATGATGCGCTCCGCGCGCTTCTCCGCCCTGGTGCCGGGCACCGGCCAGCGTTCCCGGCGGTACACGACGTCGACGTGGTCCTGCGCCAACCCCGCGGTGACGATCTCGTCGCGGCTCATCGCGTCGAGCTCGGCCTGGGTGGGAGTGCGGACGTCCCCGGATTCGCTCATGACCTCGATCCAATCCACATTGCGGCGCCGACGGTGGCGGCGATTCCCACGACCCACACGGCGATCGACTCGGTCACCGGGCCGAAGCCGCCCAGCCCGTAGCCGCCCTGCGGCCGGGTCTTGGTGGCGTCGGTGATGTAGCCGATGATGTCGCGCTTCTGCTCGGGGGTCAGCTGTCGGTCGGAGAACTTCGGCATGTTCTGCGGGCCGGTCAGCATGGCGTCGTAGATCTGCTGCGGGCTGGCCGGATCGAGCGGCGGGGCGAACTTGCCCGACGACAGCGCGCCGCCCTTGCCGGTGAAGTTGTGGCACGACGCGCAGTTCATCCGGAACAGCTCGCCGCCGCGGGCGACGTCGGAGCCGATGAGCGAGTCCTGGGCGATCGTGCCGTCGTGGTTGCGCGGAGCCACCGGGCCGCCGCCGTTGGCGTCGACGTAGGCAGCCAGCGCCTCGGCCTGCTCGTCGCTGAACTTCGGCGGCTTGCGCACGATCTGCGAACTGTTCGCGGCGGCGGGCATGCGCCCGGAGCTCACCTGGAAATAGGTGGCGGCCTCGCCGACGCCGATGAGGCTCGGGCCGCGGTCCGGCACGCCCTGGAGGTTCGCGCCGTGGCAGGTGACGCACGACGTGTCATAGATCTGCTTGCCCTGCGCGATCGCGGCGACCTTGTCGCGCTCCGCGGTCGCGACCTGCGGGGCGGGCGTCAGCGCCGCGGCCAGGAAGCCCGCGCCGACGAGACCCATCATCAGCGACAGCCCGCCTGCCACGCGGCGGCGGATCTTGCGCCTGCGGCGGAACGCGGCGGCAGCCTGACTGGTCGCAGCGTCGGGCTCGCCGGACTCGGGTGCTGACGGGGGAGATGAACTCATCTATGTCCCTCTAGTGGGTGGGCGGACAATTCTGGGGCTGACGTCTGAGCGGCGGGCTAACGCACGAAGTAGATGGTCGCGAACAGCGCGATCCACACGATGTCGACGAAGTGCCAGTAGTAGGAGACCACGATCGCGGCGGTCGCCTGGGCCGGCGTGAACTTGCTGACCTTGGTGCGGACGAGCAGGAAGACGAACGCAATCAGACCGCCGATGACGTGCAGACCGTGGAACCCGGTGGTGATGAAGAAGACGGTTCCGTAGTTGCTGCTCGAAATCGACGTCCCCTCCCGGTACAGGTTCGAGTACTCGTAGGCCTGGCCGAGCACGAAGAACAGACCCATGAAGAAGGTCAGGATGTACCAGCGCCGCAGCCCGAAAACGTCGCCGCGCTCCGCGGCGAACACGCCCATCTGGCAGGTGAACGACGACGCGATCAGCACCGCGGTGACAGGCACGGCGAGATTCATGTTCAGCTCGGTAGGTTCCGGCGGCCAGTGCCCGGAGGGTGCGCCCGCGCGGGCCACGAAATACATCGCGAACAACCCGGCGAAGAACATCAGCTCGCTCGACAGCCACACGATGGTGCCGACGGCGACCATGTTGGGTCGGTTCAGCGAGTGCACGCGTTGGGTAATGGCCGAGCTCGGGGTTCCTACTGCGGTCGTCACGGGCGTAAGTATGACTCGTCGTAGTACGGAAGTTGTAGTCGGGTCGGAACTTTTTTGCGCGTGTCCCGACGCGTACCCCAACTCGATACCGGGTCGACGAGGCCCGCCCGCTACCGTTGGCCCATGGCCCGCCCGTCGCCCGACCACCACCCCGCACGGAACCCCCTGCTGCATCAACCCAGCTGGCCGGGGATTTTGGGGGCGCTCACCGAAGAGCGTCCGGTCACCGCGGCGGACACGGCCTGGGCAATGGGCGAAATCATGTCCGACAATGCCACCTCGGCGCAGATCGCGGCCTTGGCCGTCGCGCTGAAGATGAAGCGCCCCACTGCCGACGAGCTCGTCGGGCTGGCCGACGGGATGCTCGCGCACGCCCGCCTCGTCGATGGCGTGTCGGACGCGGTGGACGTGGTCGGCACCGGCGGCGACCGGTCCGGCTCGGTGAACATCTCGACGATGACCGCGATCGTGGTGGCGGCAACCGGCGTGCCGGTGGTCAAGCACGGCAACCGCGCCTCGTCGTCGAAGAGCGGCGGCGCGGACGTGCTGGAAGCGCTCGGAGTGCGCCTGCAGCTCGGTCCCGAGGCGGTGGCGCGGTGCGTGCGCGAACTCGGCATCGGGTTCTGCTTCGCGCCGATGTTCCACCCCGGGTTCCGGTTCGCGGGCCCGACCCGCAAGGAGATCGCCGTACCCACGGTGTTCAATGTGCTCGGCCCGCTGACCAACCCCGCCCGCCCGCGCGCGGGCCTCATCGGCTGCGCCTTCGCCGACCTGCAGCCCGTCATGGCGGAAGTGTTGGCCCGCCGCGGCACGACGGCTCTGGTCGTGCGCGGCGACGACGGCCTCGACGAACTCACCACCACCGGCCCCAGCCGGGTGTTCCTGGTCTCGGGCGGCACGGTCGAAGACACCGCCGTCGACCCCGCCCGCCTGGGCTTCGCGCGGGTCGAGCCCGCAGCGCTGTCCGGCGGCGACGCCGTCGCGAATGCCGCCGTGGCCCGCGACCTGCTCGCCGGTTCCGCAGGCCCGGTCCGCGACGCCGTCCTGCTCAACGCCGCGGGCGCCATCGTCGCTTTCGACGGCCCGCCGCCGGC
>JABFVX010000204.1 GCA_013362555.1 Mycobacteriaceae bacterium | reverse complement strand
ACGGCGGCCGCACCGTCTGCCACCGCGGCCGCGGCGTGGTCGTGACCGTCGGTGCGGGCCCCGGGCAGCGCTACGAACAGTCCGCCGGAAACTACACGGCGGGAATCGAATTCGACAGTTCCGGACACCACGGTCGACGGGTCGTCGACATCGTGCAGCGTGCCGCCGACGATGTCGGCGATCTCCGCCAGGGTGAGCTCGATCACGACTGCGTCATCTCCCCTGCCGCGCGTGTCGTCACCGCCGCGTCCGCCCCGCCAACCCGCTGATCCAGCGCCGCGGCGAGCACTGTCCGGTCGTCGAACGGGTGCTTCACTCCGTGTATCTCCTGTCCGGTTTCGTGTCCCTTGCCCGCCACCAACACCACGTCACCGGGGCCCGCCCACGCTACCGCCGCCGCGATCGCCGCCGCGCGGTCTCCGATCACCCGGATTTCGCCGCGGCCCGCGACCACGGCCCGCGCTCCGGCAGCGACCTGCTCGCGAATGGCGGCCGGATCCTCGGTGCGCGGATTGTCGTCGGTGATCACCACCAGGTCTGCCGCGCGCGCGGCCACCTCGCCCATCAGCGGCCGCTTGCCGCTGTCGCGGTCTCCGCCCGCTCCGACGACAGCCGCGATCCGGCCCTCGTTCTGGCTGCGCAGCGCGGCGAGCACCGCCTCCACCGCCGCGGGCTTGTGGGCGTAGTCCACCACGGCGAGGAAATCCTGTCCGCGGTCGACCCGCTCCATCCGGCCCGGCACCTGCACCTGCGCCAACGCGTCCGCCGCCACGGCGGCGTCGACGCCCGCCGCAACGCACGTCGCGACCGCGAGCAGTGCGTTCGCCACGTTGTACGGGCCGGGCAACCGCAGCCGCATGGGAAGTCGCATCGGCCCGTCGACCGTGAAGCGCTGGCCTCGGGAGTCCACCGCCGGCCCTTCCGCCAGAGTCCAGTTCGCCGGGCCGCTGGTGGACACCGTCACCGTGAACGGGCCCGCCACCTCCACCATCCGCTGTCCCCACTCGTCGTCGACGCACACCACCGCGACGTCGGCGCGCACTCGCGACTCCGGCGCGAACAGCCGCGCCTTGGCGGCGAAATAGTCCTCGAACCCCGCATGGAAGTCGAAGTGGTCCTGCGACAGATTGGTGAACGCGGCCACGTCGAACCGGACCCCGTCGACCCGGCCCAGCGCCAGTGCGTGGCTCGACACCTCCATCACCACCGCGTCGATGCCCTGCTCGACCATCGCCGCGAACATCGCGTGCAGCTGAGGGGCTTCCGGCGTGGTCAGCGCGCTCGGCACCGCCCTGCCTTCCACCCGGGTACCGATGGTGCCGATCAGGGCGGTGCGCCTGCCGCCCGCCGTCAGGCCCGCCTCGATCAGATACGAGGTGGTCGTCTTCCCGGAAGTGCCGGTGATGCCCACGACCAGCAGCCGCTCCGACGGACGGCCGTAGACCGACGCGGACACCTCGCCGAGCACGCCGCGCGGATCGTCGTGCACCAGCACCGGCACGCCCAGTTCCGGGTCGAGCAGGCCCGCCCCGGCCGAGTCGGTGAGCACAGCCGCCGCGCCGCGCGACACCGCGTCCGCGGCGAACCGGGCGCCGTGCGCCTTCGCTCCGGGCAGCCCGACGAACAGATCCCCCGGCAGCACGTGCGCCGAGCGCTGCTCCACCCCGGTCACTGCGACCGGGCCGTTATCGGACTGGGTGTCGATACGCGCCGACACCGATTCGGCCAACGCCGCCAGGGGCGTCGCCGACACCTGTTCAGGCCGCAACGCGGTCCGGCCGGACTGCACACAAACTCCTCTCGCGCACCGATAAAGCCCCGCCAGGGGGCGACGTGTCAGATTACCGTGTCTGTCCCACTTCGCCGCGCTCGCGCGGCGCCGCGACGTCAGATCGAGACCGGAAAGAACCTTCCGCAACGACCCGTGAATTGCGTTGGGCGCAATCCACGGGTCGTTGCGGAAGTCGGGGTCAGATGTCACCGAGACTCAGGTGACTCGATTGCAAACCTCCAGAATGACCCGTGAAGTGCGTTGGATGCACGTCATGGGTCGTTCTGGAGGTTTGCACACGCTCTCTCAGATGTCGCCGAGACCCAGTTTGTACCAGATGTTGTCGTGAATCAGCGAGAGCTCCGGACCGTGGGCGTGGATCCGGACGGGTGGGGGCAGGGGCGCGCCGTCGGGCATGACCATGCGCCGGTCCGGCCCGAAATGCGCTTCGCCGCCGTCGAGCCGACCCGCGGCGATCCAGTCGTGGTCGGCGCCGTAGCCGCGCGCGAGCGCGACCGCGTCCCCGTCGGCGAGGACAGCGTGGGCCGCCCGACCGGAGCGCCACGCCCGGATCTGGCCGTCGCGGATGCGCACGATCGGGAAGTCGGTGTAGTAGCAGGCCCACACTTCGGCGTCGGTGACATTGAGGGCATAGCAGTCGAAGATGGCCAAGCCCTCACCCGGCGAAGTGAATTCCCATGCCTGCGTGAGATTTTCGTCGAAACGAAGCAGCCCGCTCGATCCGACCGGGTCGAGCCAGCCATAGTTGCCGAAGACGCCTTCGTCGAAGTAGCCCACCCAGATGTCGCCTGCTGCGGTCGTCGCCACGTGCTCGATCCCGTCGCCGAGCACGCCGGTGCGCTCCACCCCGCCCGCGTCGTCGTACACGACGGCGTTGTGCTCCGGGCCGTCGGCGTTGTTGGCGCACCGCGCGCCCACGAGCAGCGTCCGACCACCGGGCAGCAAGTGCGCGCTGGAATGCGCGGGCTGCACGCCGGACAGCACCCGCCCGAACACCGGCGCCGGATCGTATGCGGCCACCTGCACGGTGACCGATTCGGGAGTCCGCGTGAGCGGGAAAGTCGGCCCGCCGTCGTCAACTGTGCGCGACAACAGCCCATCTCGTCCCGCCGGGCTCGCCCACATCGCCGCCAGAACGCCGCCCGGCCCGATCGAGGTGGAAACCAGCTCCAGGCCGGCGTCGGGCGGAATCAACTCGGCATGCTGTCGCAGCGCAACAGTCGGTCGTTCATCGTTCTGCACGCGTCCAGTAAACCCCCTCCGGAATGACCCATGAGTTGCGTTGGACGCAACTCATGGGTCATTCCGGAATCAACGCTGTTCCAGGACCAACCTTTTCGGCGGATTGGGCGAGAGTGGAACGCCGTCACGCTGCAGCAGCCAGGACGCAATGTTGTGGAACAGCGGCGCGGCCGACATGCCGCCGGAGCCGTCGGAACTGCGCTGTGGCGCGTTCAGCATGATGCCGACCACGAAACGCGGGTTGTCGGCGGGCGCGATGCCCGCGAAGGTGATCCAGTAGTTCGAGTTGGAGTAGCAGTGGCAGTGTTCGTCGACCTTCTGCGCCGTGCCGGTCTTGCCCGCGATGGGGTACCCGGCGATGGCCGCCGACGGCCCGGTGCCGGTCTGCACGCCCATCGGGTCGCGCTGCGTCACTGCCTGGAACATCTCCCGCACCGCCCGGGCGGCGGTCGGGCTCACCACCCGCACGCCCTCGGGCATCGGCGCGGGGACCTGCTTGCCGTCCCGCCCGGTGACCGAGGCGATGATCCGCGGCGGCATCCGCACCCCGTCGTTCGCAATGGCCTGGTACATGCTGGTCATCTGCAACAGTGTCATCGAAAGACCTTGCCCGATAGGCAGGTTCGCGAAGGTGCTGTCCGACCACTGCGAACGCGGCGGCAATTCGCCGGAGCTCTCCCCGGGCAGTCCGATGCCGGTGCGCCGTCCGATGCCGAAGCGCCGCAGCATGTCCGCGTACCTGGCTGCACCGACCCGCTGCGCCAGCATCAGCGTGCCCACGTTGGACGACATGCCGAACACGCCGGTCACGGTGTAGGGCGCCACCCCGTGGTCCCACGCGTCGTGCACAGTGACCCCGCCCATGTCGATGCGGCCCGGCACCTGCAACACCTCGTCCGGCGCGGCCAGGTGGTACTCCATCAGCGACGCCGCCGTCACCACCTTGTTCACCGACCCGGGCTCGAACGGCGACGTGGTGGTGGGGTTGCCGTTCACGCCGACGTCGAAGTACTTGGGTCCGCGCGACGGGTTGAAGGTGTTGTCGTTGGCCATCGCCAACACCTGGCCGGTCTTGGCGTCGAGCACCACCGCTTGCGCGTCATCGGCCAGCGACATCTCCTTGGCCTGCTGCACCTGCTGCTGCACGTAGTACTGCAAGTCCGAGTCCAGCGTCAGCTGCACGTCCGCTCCGTCGACCGCGGGCTGGCGGTCGCGGCGGCTGCCCGCGATCTCGATGCCGTCGGAACTCCGGTCGTAGGTCTCCGACCCGTCGCGACCCGCCAGCTTCGCGTCCAAGGCCAGTTCGAGGCCCATCAGGCCGTGACCGTCCCAGCCCGCGGCGCCGAGCACGTTCGCGGCCAGCGACCCGCCCGGGTACTCCCGGACGTAGTCCCGGTCGACGCCGACTTCCAGCGGGAACTTCGCCTTGATCTCCGCGGCCACCCCGGCGTCGACCCGGCGAACCAGGTACTCGAAGGTCTCGTTGCTGTGCAGCTTGCGCAGCAACTCGGCCACCGGGGCGGCCTTGCCGAGGCGCTTGTTGATCTCGGCGGCGATCGCGTCCAGCTCGGCCTGCACGGTCGGAGCGTTCTTCGGGTCGCGCTCGTGAGCCTGCTGAAGCTGCTTGCGCACCACCAGCGGCCGGACCGTGAGCGCCCGCGCCTGCATCGTGAACGCAAGCACCTTCCCGTTGCGGTCCGCGATCTGCCCGCGCACCGCGTGCAGTGTGACCGTCGTGGCCCGCTGGTCCGCCGATTGCGCCGAGAGGTCGGCGGCGTTGATGCCCTGAATCCAGAACAGCTGCACGACCGCAAGCGCCAGCGCGGCGAACATCACCACGCGGCCCGCGCCGAGGCGCAGCCGCACCGGATCCGTCTTGTGCCGCCGCACCCGACCGAGGCTCGGGCGGGACCCGGCCGGGCGGCGGCGCGGGGGCGTCACCGCGCGCTCCGTTCGGTGTCGGCCGGACTCAGCTGCACCGGAATCGGCCGTTCGCCGAAAGCGCGGATGTCCTGCACCGAATCGTGCCGGGTCTGCGGTTCCAGCAGTCGCGGCGACTCCGCGGACAGCCCGTCCGGGCCGACCGCCGTGACAACACGCGGGCCGACCGGATCGAGCAGCGGCGCGGGCGGACCGTAGGCGGGCGTGGGCTTGCCCACCACCGTCACCGAGCCGTCCGGTGCGACGACCAGGCGCGCCGGGTCACGGACCGCGACCATGCCGAGCCTGCGGGCCCGATTGGCCAGGTCGGGCGCCGCTTCGGCGCGCTCCACCTCACGCTGGAGGGTCGAGCGCTGGTGAGCGAGGGTCTGGTTCTGCTGCCCGGCGTCGGCGAGGCGGTAGCTGCCCACCGCGGAGCGGGTGGTCAACAGCAACGTCAGAGCCAGCCCGCAGCCGAGCAGCGCGATGATGGTCGCCACGAACGGCATCCGGCCTGTCAGCGCCCCGGCGCGGACCGTGGTCGAGCCGCCCGGGCGGGCCCGGTCGCCCCGGCGCGAGTAGGCG
>JABFVX010000342.1 GCA_013362555.1 Mycobacteriaceae bacterium | reverse complement strand
GAACGCGCGCTACGGGTGTAGGGGTGGTTGGCAGGTGGGGCACCAGAAGAGGTTTCGGGATTCCAGTTCCCGGTGTGCGATCGGGGTGGCGCAGACTCGGCAGGGTTCGCCTGCGCGGCGGTAGACATAGGTGCGCGGGCGGTCCGGAGCGTAGGAGGGGGCGCCGTGATTGTGTTCGCGGCGGACGACATGGATCCGGCCTTTGCGGAGACCGACTTTCATCAACGCGACCAGGTCCGTCCACAACTGCAGCCATTGTTCCTCGGATACGTCGACCCCGGGGCGGAAGGGGGACACGCCGTGACGGAAAAGCAATTCCGCACGGTAGACGTTGCCGACGCCTGCCAGCACCTGTTGATCCATGAGGAGGGCGCCGATCGGCCTGCGGGAGCGGCGGATTCGGGCATACGCGAGCAGCGGGTCGCTGCCGCGGCGCAGCGGGTCCGGGCCCAGTCGAGCCGCCAGGGCATCCAGCCGGGGCGGGTCGATGATCTCGCAGGCGGTGGGTCCGCGCAGGTCGGCGCCGAAATCCGCGCCGACCATTCGCATGCGCACCTGGCCGACGGGTGCGCCCATCGGGACCGGGGAATCCGCGAACGAGCCGTAGAGCCCGAGGTGCACGTGCACGACCAGACCCGAATCATAGTGGTGCAGCAGGTGTTTGCCCCACGCCTCGGCCTTCACCAGGGTGCGGCCGTCGACCGCGGCGGCGCCGAGGGCGAACGTCCCCTGCGGGCTGGACACGCGGACCGGCGCGCCCGCAAATCGCTTCTGGTGCAGGCGCGCCAGCCCGTGCAGGGTGTGCCCCTCCGGCACGGACCGCTACTTCGCGGGGAGAGCCGGCGGCACGCCGGTCTTCTCGTAGTCGGCCAGGATGTCGATGCGGCGCTGGTGACGCTCCTCGTCCGACCACGGGGTGGCCACGAAGGCGTCCACGATCGCGAGCGCCAGCTCCGGGGTGTGCATGCGGCCGCCGATGCCGAGCAGCTGCGCGTTGTTGTGCTGCCGGGCCAGTTGCGCGGTCTCGACGCTCCAGCCCAGCGCGCACCGGGCGCCCGGCACCTTGTTGGCGGCGATCTGCTCGCCGTTGCCGCTGCCGCCGAACACGAATCCGAGACTGCCCGGATCCGCGACCACCTTGCGGGCGGCGTCGACACAGAACGCCGGGTAGTCGTCCAGGGCGTCGTATTCGTGTGCACCGCAGTCGACGACGCTGTGGCCCGCGGCCTCCAGGTGTGCCTTGACCTGGTTCTTGAGTTCGAATCCCGCATGGTCGGCACCAAGGTAAATGCGCATGCCGGCATCCTAGACAGCCCCGTCGCACGCCCGAATCCCGCCCTGACGTCGCAGCGGCGAATGTTAAGCCGAGATTCGGATGTGACGGGCATCCGCCTGTGATGGGTGGAATCGGGCATAACAGGCAGCTACGATGCCGCGGTACGTGTAATCCGCGCCCCGGGGGGGCTGTCGCCATGCAGCCCGATGCGGGATGCAGTCCCACGAGGAGAATAGTCAGCCATGACGACACCGAATCCGTATGGAAGCCAGCCCGGGGGCGGCGGCTTCCCGCCGCCGAGCGACGGCTTCGGCGGTCAGCCCCAGCAGGGGTACCCGCAGGCCCCGCAAGGCTATCCGCAGGCGCCGCAGCAGTTCGGCCAGCAGCCCCAGCAGCCCGGCTACCCCGGCCAGGTGCCCACCGGTTACCCGGGCCAGCAGCAGGACCCGTACGCCCAGCAGCCGCCCGCGGGCGGCTACCCGCAGCAGCAGGGCTACCCGCAGCAGCAGGGCTATCCCCAGCAGGGCGGCTACCCGCAGGCCCCGCAGGGCTACCCGCAGGCGCCCTACCAGCCCTACCCGGGTGCGGGCGCCGGACAGTTCGCGGACTGGCCCCAGCGCGTGGGCGCCACGATCATCGACTCGCTGACCTACGGCCTGATCCCGATCATCCTGATCATCGTCGGCAGCGTGATGAACTCGAGCTCGGACATCAAGTACGACTACGCCACCGGCGAGGTCACCAAGTCCGGCGGCGGCGGCGGGGTGTGGCTGGCCATCGGCTACCTGCTCTACCTGGTCGCCATCCTGGGCATGGCCTACCAGCAGGGCACCTCGGGCCAGACCCTCGGCAAGAAGGTCCTCAACATCAAGGTCGTCGGTGCGCAGTCCGGGCAGCCGATCGGCTTCGGCCTGACGTTCGTGCGCTACCTCGCGCACATCCTCGACGGCTTCTGCATGATCGGCTACCTCTGGCCGCTGTGGGACGAGAAGAAGCAGACCTTCGCCGACAAGGTCATGAACACCTACTCCGTCAAGGCGTAGTTTCCCGACTTCCGGAATGGCCCGTGCAGTGCGCCTGACGCACTGCACGGGCCATTCCGGATTATCGACCGGATTGACCGGAGCCTCAGTCGAACTGGGGTTCCTCGGTGCGGGTCCGCTTGAGCTCGAAGAAGTGGGGGTAGGAGGACAGGGCGACAGCGCCGTCCCAGACCCTGCCCGCGTCGTCGCCGCGGGGAATACGGGAGAGCACCGGGCCGAAGAAGGCCACGCCGTTGACGTGGATGGTGGGCGTGCCGACGTCCGGGCCGACCTTGTCCATGCCCTCGTGGTGGCTGGCGCGCAGCGCCTCGTCGTAGGCGTCGGTGTCCGCCGCGGCGGCGAGCTCCGCGGGCAGGCCCACCTCCGCCAGCGCGTCGGCGATCACCGCGGCCAGCGTCTCCCGGTAGGACCCGCGCTCGTACTCGGCGCGGCGGTCGTGGATCCGGGTGCCCATCGCGGTGTACAGCGGCAGCAGCACCTTCTCGCCGTGCGCCTGAGCGGCCGCGATGCACACGCGCACCGGCCCCCAGCCGTCCTCCATCAAAGCCCGGTACTTTTCGGGCAGGTCACGGCCCTCATTGAGGACCGCCAGGCTCATGACGTGGAAGTTGGCCTCGATGTCGCGGACCTTCTCGACCTCGAGAATCCAGCGGGAGGTGATCCAACACCACGGACACAGCGGGTCGAACCAGAAATCGGCGCGGTCCTTCTTGGCAGACTCTGTCATAACGCTGTCAACCCCGATGCGCGCCGAAACGTTCCCGTAGATTGAGTGAGTGTTTGAGAACGTCCAGAACGACTCACGGAGTGCGGTGGGCGCCCTCACGGGTCGTTGTGGTTGGGTTACCAACCTCCAGAATGACCCATGACGTGCATCCAACGCACTTCACGGGTCGTTCTGGAGGTTTGCAACCGAACCACCCGAGTTCTCAAACACGCTCTGAGACCTACTGACCCGGATTCGAAAGGACCTGCTGTGGCGGCACCGAACCTTACCCGTGACCAAGCGGTCGACCGCGCGAACGCACTGGGAACGGACAAGGACCGCCATTACCGCATCGAGCTGGACCTGACCGACCAAGCGGGCAGGCCCAGCGAAGGCACCTTCCGCTCCCGGACCACGGTGACGTTCCGGGCGATCCCGGGTGCGAGCACCTATATCGACCTCGTTGCCCGCGACGTGCTCTCCGCCACGCTGAACGGCGCGCCCGTCGATATCCGCTCTTATGACCAGGCTGAAGGCATTGCGCTGCAAGGACTTTCCGAGTCCAACACGCTGACCGTGGACGCGGTGTGCGAGTACTCGCACACCGGCGAGGGCCTGCACCGGTTCGTCGACCCGACCGACCGAAAGGTGTACCTGTACTCGCAGTTCGAAACCGCCGACGCCAAGCGCATGTTCGCCTGTTTCGACCAGCCGGACCTGAAAGCGCGCTACGAGCTGACGGTCACCGCCCCGGCAGACTGGGAGGTGATCTCCAACAGCGCCGCCGCCGAGGTCACCGCGGGCACGGTCGCCGCCGGGCGCGCCCCGCGCGTGCACGCCTTCGCCGCCACGCCGCTGATGAGCACCTACCTGGTGGCCCTGATCGCGGGCCCCTACGCGAAGTGGACCGACGTCTACACCGACACGCACGGCTCGATTCCGCTCGGCATCTACTGCCGGGCCTCATTGGCCGCGCACATGGACGACGAGCGGCTCTTCGCCGAGACGAAGCAGGGCTTCGACTTCTACCACCGCAATTTCGGGGTGCCGTACGCCTTCGGCAAGTACGACCAGCTCTTCGTGCCCGAATTCAACGCGGGCGCAATGGAGAACGCGGGCGCGGTGACGTTCCTCGAGGACTACGTGTTCCGGTCCAAGGTCACCCGGGCCGCCTACGAGCGCCGCGCGGAGACGGTGCTGCACGAGATGGCGCACATGTGGTTCGGCGACCTCGTCACCATGAAATGGTGGGACGACCTGTGGCTGAACGAGTCGTTCGCCACCTTCGCCTCGGTGCTGTGCCAAGCCGAGGCCACCGAGTACACGAATGCGTGGACCACCTTCGCCAACGTGGAGAAGTCGTGGGCCTATCGGCAGGACCAGATGCCCTCGACCCACCCGATCGCCGCGGACATCCCGGACTTGGCGGCGGTGGAGGTCAACTTCGACGGCATCACCTACGCCAAGGGCGCCAGCGTGCTCAAGCAGCTCGTCGCCTATGTCGGGCTGGCGCCGTTCCTGGCGGGCCTGCGCGCGTATTTCGCCGAACACGCCTACGGCAACGCCACTTTCGACGACCTGCTGCGGGCGCTGGAGCAGTCGTCCGGGCGCGACCTGTCCGACTGGGGCGCCCAGTGGCTCAAGACCACCGGTCTCAACACGCTGCGGCCCGAATTCACCGTGGACGCCGACGGCGCGATCGCCTCGTTCGCGGTGCTGCAGAGTGGCGCGGAGCCGGGCGCGGGTGAACACCGGGTGCACCGCGCCGCGGTCGGCTTCTACCACGAGGTCGACGGAAAACTACGCCGCACAGCGCGATTCGAGATCGACCTGGCGGCGTCCGAGCGGACCGCGGTGGACGAGGCGGTCGGCGTCCCCGCGCCGGCGTTCGTCCTCGTCAACGACGACGACCTCACCTACTGCTCGCTGCGGCTCGACCCGGATTCGCTGGCCGTGGTCACCGAGCGCGTCGGCGACATCGCGGAGCCGCTGCCGCGCACCCTCGTGTGGTCGGCGGCGTGGGAGATGACTCGAAACGCCGAGATGCGCGCCCGCGACTTCCTCGCCCTGGTGCAGAACGGCATCGGCGGCGAGACCGAAGTCGGTGTGGTGCAACGGCTCCTGATGCAGGCACAGGGCGCGCTGAGCCAGTTCGCCGAGCCCGCCTGGGCGCGGTCCGAAGGCTGGCCCGCGTTCGCCGACCGCGTGCTGGAGCTGGCGCGCGCCGCCGAGCCGGGCTCCGACCACCAGCTCGCGTTCGTCAACGCCCTGGCCACCTCGAAGCTGACCGACCGCCACGTCGAGGTGCTGCGCACCCTCACCGACGGCGACTCCGCCACAGCCGGTCTGGCCGGCCTGGCCGTAGACACGGACCTGCGCTGGCGGCTGGTCAAGGCGCTCGCCGCGGCCGGCGCGGTGGACGCCGACGACCCCGCGGCCTCCCCCGCCATCGACTCGGAGGAGGCCGCCGACCCCACTGCCGCGGGCAAGCGCTCCGCCGCCGCGGCCCGCACCG